>JBQCFO010000138.1:0-3188 GCA_051959055.1 Ginsengibacter sp.
TGAAATTTCGATAAGAAACAGCTCCGGTCAGGCTATTGTGATCATTCAGATCCCAGTCGAATCCAAGCCCGGTCTGATAACCATTTCTTTGAATACTACTGGAGCCGTTCTGGCGCAATAAAACCGTTGTTTTTGCGGCAGTGTCCTTCGTTAGGCGATTGGATGTTGAAGAAGTTATCGCATTCAGTCTGGCATTTCCGCTGATGAATGCATTCATTCCAAACTTTCCTTTACGTGCATTAAAATTGAACGAACCATTTTCTGTTCTGGTTCCTGCTGTTAAGGATAAATTTCCGTTTACGCCTTGCGAATTATTGTTTTTTAGAATAATATTGATAATGCCACCGAGCCCTTGTGCATCGTATTTTGCGCCGGGATTGGTAATCACTTCAATACTTTTTATCTGGCTTGCAGGAATAGCCTGGAGAACATCGGTAATATCGCTTCCAAAAGCTGCTGATGGTTTTCCATTTATCAAAAAACGAATACTGGAACTGCCAGCTAATTCTACATTTCCGTCCACATCTACAGAAACCTGCGGCACTTTTTTCAAAATATCTGTAGCTACACCAACCTGTGAAGTCACATCCTGCTCTGCATTAAAAACCAGTTTATCAATTTTGTTTTCAATGATTTTAGGTTTTCCGGAAATAACGATTCCTTGCAGCGTGGTTTCTTTTGATTCCAATGCAATATTATTTACATCGACGATGCGATGATCTTTATCCACCGTAATGTTGAATAATGTTTGCGGTTTGTAACCGAGGAATTCCGCTACCAGTTTATACTTTCCGGGAACTATGTCGTTCACAACAAAATCTCCTTTTTGATCGGTTACCGTTCCATTAACAGGCTTTTTAGCGTCATTCAGAAACAAAGAAACGGTCGCATATTCCAACGGGCGACGAGAAGCAGAATCTAGTAATCTTCCTTTTATTTTATAACCATCCTTTTGGTTGGTGGTTTGTTGGGCGAAAAGGCAAAAACTTAAAAGAAGGAACAGGGTAGAAAGTAAAATCTTTTTCACGAATCAAGTTTAAAATGGGCTGCAAAGGTATTGGTGAAATCTGTAGGAATTTTGTTTTTTATGGACAAATTCGGGAAATTCTACGAACTGATTCGGAAAATTTAAATAGGTCACTCTAAAATTCACGTTCACATGCCTAACCTGATTTTTTGTTACAGCAAAAAATGCAAAAAAAAGATAGCTCCGGAATTTGTTAATACAGCCTTAATATTCGCTTAATAATTTGATAACATTAGAATATAAATTTTGCATCCAAATAAAAAAAGATGAACAAAACATTTATCAAAATAAAACCAGACAAAAAAATTTGCATTGCATTTATTGCATTATTATGCTTCTTTTCAATAAATGTAATGTCGCAGGATAGTACAAAGGCAAAAGAAGAATTTAAACCGTCAGGAAAAATATGGGGCTATGCTTTTGGAGATTATGCTTATAAACTGCACGCGGATTCTGCCCAAAGAGGAAATGTTCAATATTCCAAACTTCCGAAAAATTATAATTCATTCAATTTTCGCCGCGTTTATCTCGGCTACGATTACCAGTTTACTCCCAATATTTCTTCTCAGTTATTGCTTGCACATGAATCAACTTTTGAAGCGAACACGAGTAATCCTGATGTGCTGACTGATGGTAACAGGTCAGTTTACATTAAAGCGATGAACATTCGTTTTAAAAATGTTATCCCACGGGCAACAATTGTTGCCGGCCAGCAATCGACGCCCACTTTTTCGACGTTAAGCGAATCAGTCTGGGGTTACCGCTCTATTGAAAAAACCATTGCCGATATGCGAAGCGTTTCCAGTTCTACCGATCTGGGAGTGGGGGTTTTTGGAAAGATTGGCAAAAATGAAAATGTTGGGTATGATGTTTTAATTGGAAACAGCAACGGGGCGAAAATAGAAAATAATAATTTCAAGAAAATTTACACTTCACTTTATGTTTATTTCTTTGATAAAAAATTAGTGATACAGGGAAATTACGAACACGATCGTACTGCCTTAACCCCGGTTCGCCAGGACATTACTAATCTAAAAGCTTTTGCTGCTTATAAAACTTCGTCAACAACCATTGGAGTAGAAGCCTTCAGGCAATTAAAAACCAATAACACTCTAGCTGATTCAGTTTATACCGATGTGATTCCTAAAGGAATTTCAATTTTTTTCACGCAGCAAATCACTACAAATAAACTCAGTTTGTTTGCCAGAATGGATTTTTATAATCCTGACGATAAGTTTTCAAACAATAAAAATTATCAAACAGGTTATAATAGCAACAAAGAAAAGTTTGCAACACTTGGACTTGATTTTGTGGCTTCAAAAAATGTGCATATTATGCCTAATTTGTGGTACAATCAATATCACAGCAAATTAGCAGGCGCATCCGGGAATCTCAAAAACGATTATGACTTGGAAGGCAGGATCACACTGTATTTTTTGTTCAATAAATAATAAATAATTAAGAATTAAAAATTAAGAATTAAAAACTCAACCTACAATTATGAATTTCAAAAAAATCATTCTTTCGCTGTTAGTGGTTTCCACAGGGCTCATGTTTGTTTCCTGTGGCGGAAATAACGGCAGTAACAGTAATAGTTCTGAAAGCGCTTCAACTTCAAACTCAAATGAAATTTTAGGAGCCGGGGCTACTTTTCCATATCCTTTTTATTCAAAGGTTTTTGATGTGTATAATAAGGAGAAAGGAATTAAAGTTAATTATCAGTCTATTGGTTCCGGTGGAGGAATCAAACAATTGCAAAATAAAACGGTTGATTTTGGCGCATCCGATGCTCCAATGAGCGACGAGGAATTAAGTAAATCGCCTGCTCCAATTGTGCACATTCCTACCTGCCTTGGCGCTGTAATCATCACTTATAATTTGCCTGATAACCCTGTTTTAAAATTTACTCCGGAAGTATTAGCTGACATATTTTTAGGGAAAATAAAAAAATGGAATGATGCAAAAATTACTTCTGTTAATCCCGGAATTAAATTACCTGATTTAGCTATTTCCGTAATTCATCGTTCTGATGGCAGCGGTACTACTTATATTTTCTCAGATTATTTGTCTAAGGTAAATGCGGAATGGAACACCAAGCCGGGAAAGGGAAAATCGCTGGATTGGCCTGTGGGCCTTGGCGCCAAAGGAAATGAAGGCGTAA
>JBQCFO010000139.1:0-2467 GCA_051959055.1 Ginsengibacter sp.
ATAGCCTCCCTTTGTCTGTCTGTCAGCTGCTGAAGAGCCTTTTCAATGCCCGCCTTCATGCCTATATCCGTTTCCCTTTGAACAATAATGCTATCTATAGAAAACTGGATGCCGGTTTCATTTTCTTCTTCAGAAAGATAAATCAACCTGGCTGATTTTATTTTGTGGAAAATATTATTTCTAAAGCATGAAAAAATATAAGCTTGTGGTGAAATGATTTTGTGGAGCGTTTCTCTGTTTGTCCAGATCGTGATAAAAACATCATTAATGGCGTCTTCGATCATGGCAATATCATCCGTAATTTTCTTACCATAGTTATATAATTTTTTATAGTAGAAAATATACGCTTCAGAATAGGATTCTTTATCCCCAATTGCAATATTTGCCCATAAGTTTTTATCCAAAATTAAAAATTAGTATCCGATGTCAATTTTAATGGTGCTTAGGAAAACCAGGTAGCAATTGATGGTGATTATTTACTAAATTAGTCTCGATGGAAAAATTATCGCAAATAAAAATAGTAAAAAAAATAGTAAATTAAAACGGATTTCCTGAAAATTATCCTTTCTTCAATTTGCTAGTTCCATCTTCTACAACAAAACATAACAAAGGGAGCCAAAGAGGTTATTCTGATTGTTCGAATCTCCTTTATCCAGCCATGAATTTCCTGACAGCTTCTTGAAAATACATGTCTGGCATATCATTATAAAAGACACATCTGTTGCTGAATCATGGGGCGCGCTCTCCGCTGAATACAGTTACTCTCTGGCTTCCAGCGTGTTGGTCATGACATTCAAATTTGCTTTTAGATTCTTCTTTTGTTTTACCAGATTTTTCAGAGACTATTGCTCTTGGCCACTATCAATTTTATAGTTTCGCGGCGATATCATCGCCTTATTTTGCATTTGAATGTATTCAAATGCTTTTGAAATAAAGGATGCAGATTGAAAATTTTTAATTGTAAATACTAAATTCTAAAAATCACCTCACTACTCTTCTGGTTCGTGCAAGCAACCATTTTCCTGCCACTGCACCCCAGATGGTATGCGCTGCTGTCGGAATACAATTGATCGCAACCCAACCGCCGGGATTAATTTTATTCATCAAAATCACATCGATATAATTTCCAAAATTGTGCTGATCCGTAAAAGGCTGATCAAAGCCCGGAACATTTATAAAACGATACAAACATTCATTCAGAATTAATAACCCGGCGCTGAAAAGAATCTGGTAAGCGGGCTTCCATCGAAAGATCAGAAATGCAACCAACATCGTAAAAGAAAGTTGGGTCAACACATCCCAAAGTTCAAAAGACAAATGATTTCCCCTAACGGCATAATCAAAAACGCCCCAAAACAACAACCACCAGCTTCTTCTCAAAGCATGCGTAAACTGTTGTGTCCAGGTGCTTCCTTTTGCTGTTTGCTTCGTGAGCGAAAACGCCATTGCCGTTCCTGCTATGAACATAAAAGCCGGTTGTATCAAATCCCAGAAATGCAATCCGTGCCAGGTGGCATGATCAAATTGAATTGCCAATGAATGAAGAAAAGAACCCTCGTTTGATAGCTTGCGCCCATATTCATAAAGACCAGACGCTTCCAACATCAAAAGCACCATCACCAAACCCCGGTAAAAATCGAGGGAAGCAAGCCTGGTGCCGCCGCCAATAATTTTTTTCAAATTATTTTTTTCTGACGTAGGCGCAGTAATATGTCCTGAAAAAATATCAGCTTGATCCGGCGATGAGGTCATAATTGCAATGATGTTTAGAATGAAAAGATAAAATCATTTTTCCTTTTTTCGAATAAAATATTTTTTTTCTTATAATAAAAACCGGTTTGTGTTTTCAATAAAACAGCTTTTATTTTCTGGACGTATAAATGAATTATTCCGAAGTATCCAAAAAGAACGCCGGCGAACCTGAATCGGGAGCTGTTCCGAGCGTTGCACTCCAATCGCTTTTTGTGGCTACGATTCCTATTTTTAATCCCTTGCCGGTAAGCCCTTGAATTTTTGTGCGGCTGATGCTTCCTTCAAATTTCAAAATTCCCGCTGATTCCACTACCGTTCCTACCTGGTAATAATCGCTCAGGGATTGCTGGTCGAATGTAAAACTATTTTGATCGCCGGTGTGATAAAAAACATCAAACCAATTGTCAAGCATGGCGCCTTCCATCAACACGTCAAAACCGCCATTTGGAAATAATGCAGTGAGTAATCCGGTACCTGCGTTGTTATCAGGATCAATATAAAAATCAAAAATATCGCCGTTCGATTTTTTGGAAGCCATTTCTATATAAAAATAAATATTGGCTCCGTCGTAATCGAATTTCACCTTTCTGAAAATGCCACCTTTCGGTCCTGAAGTAATCACGTTCTTATTCAATGTATCCCAGTCAGAAAGTGTGTGGTCATCCAATTTTACCGGTGAACCTTTCGAAAGCCGAAGCACTGTTGAGCCTTCAAA
>JBQCFO010000140.1:0-10173 GCA_051959055.1 Ginsengibacter sp.
ATTTTGAATTTTATCACCCTGCAACAATTGAAGAATTGAACTTTGCTTTAATCCCGTTTGCGTGCTTAAGAACTGGTCAAACGGATTGTTGAGCGTGCTTTTGATAATTCGACCATGAAACATTCGTGACTCAAACAGATCTTCCCACGTCATTCTTGCCCCATAATTTTTGCCATTATAAACATAATATTTTGCGAATATCGGGCGCATATCCGGGTAATAAACCCAGAATAAAGGCGCATCTCCCAAATCCACACCAGAAGAAGTGATTACACGTTTTACCGGTGCTATTCCCAAGATTCTCCAGAATAACCGTGAACTTTGCTTATCAAAAATAACTTCTTCTTTGATCTGAAATTTATAAAATGAATCGAGGTTCACTTCCTGCATGGTTTCTTTAGTTCCAACTACGTTTCCCAAAGAATCATAAATAGGAACTGAGACACTGCCTCCGGAAACTGCTTTTGCCACTTCTGCTTTCGTCATTGGAGTAGTAAACCTGTCATCTACAGGATTAAAGGCTGTTACTCCACCATTGTCCGGTCCATCCTGTATCGCTTTGAAAAGAATGGAAATGAATCTTTGGTTGCCATTGTCTTCATTGGCAGAGTATCTGAATGGAAGATTTATTTTTTCTCTGGTATCTATCTCGCGCCAGATTCTTTCATCATAAGCAGCATCTTCCTGTCTCAATACCTGGTAAGGAAGCGGAACTCTTTCAGTTACCAGTCCGTTATGTACGTCAAGTGCTGTTTCAGGCCGCAGTGAGGGTTTTACGGCAGTAATAGGAAGGCTATCATTAACCGGAGCAGGAGCTACTACGATTGCGGTATCAGTTGCTGCCGGCTGGATGTTTGCATTCGTTTTTGCCGCAGTAGTTTTTTTGGCAGTCGTCCGTTTTTGTGCGGTCCGTTTTTTTGCCTGTGCATCTACAGCATTACAAAATACCCCTACAAAAAGTACAAGCATCCCTATTTTAATCATCATTGTTTTCATAGCCAATTATTTTAAATTCTTAAGTTTTAATACAAAATGAAACCAGGGCCGGGAATACTTCTGACAGCGCCATCTGGCCCCTGCACTTTTACATTGTCGAAAGTTACGGAAGTTCCGGGAATACATTTAGCCAATTGGCCTTTTATACCCTCCAGGCTTCCTCCATGTATCTCGGCTGATTGTACATTACCAAAATTTGCACCTGAAAAATAAATCGTGGCGCTTACAATATTAAAGTGGGCGTCAAAATCAAAGTTGTCAAGCTCTGCCCGTGCAAAATTCTGATTTTTAAATATTACAGATTGAACCCTGCCTCCGGCGCTCGGTCCGACCTTAACAACCGGATCCGGAATTCTTTTTACCCTGAAATCATAAGTGCTCGCTTTACCATCTGCATTTACAGTGATGGAAGCTTTGCCGACAGAACTTACTTTCACAACGTATTTTCCCGGGGCGCCTTCTGGTGTTAATGAACCGCCTGACATGGAAACCTTTGTTTTATCCCATCCTGTTCCTGAAGAAATCGTTACAGGATTGGGAACACCAATGTAAAATACGTTCATTTTATCGAGCATGACTGCCGCGCCGCCGGGAGTTCCAACGGTATAAGTTATTGTTTGATGAATTGGAACCGGTTTGCCGTCTTCACCAATAAATGAACCATTGATTTGAACTGTATGATCACCGGCACCGCTAACAGTTGTTTTGTACGTACCCTGCCCATTCACCATATTTATAGGAGTACCGTTAATAGAAATATTGCTTTTTACACTTGAACTGTAAGCTCCAACTCCTGCTGTAATAGCCAGTTCCTGTCCAGGCATCAGGTACGTTGAATTCGCTCCCACGATAACGCCTACTTTATCCATGTGTACTTCCACAGCGCCAATCTGAGAATGGCAATAAGTCACAATCATATTTTCGGCATTCTTGATACTGTTCTGAAATTTACTTAGCATAGTCAGCGCTGCTACCGTAGGCGTCATGTGAAAATACATCTGGGTAAAATCCTTGTGCTGACCCTCTGCTGTTTTAAAATCTTTGGTATCTGTGTTTACAGGGAAGTTATTTTCAAATTGTTTTCTTATAGATGGATCGATTTTTAGCATATTCTCTTTATATTGATCAAGGCGTGCTTTTAATCTTTCCCCTTCCTTATGTGTTTCAAACAAGCGGGTGGAAGCATCAAGATTGTCTTCGCGATAGTCTTCTGTTCCATCAGCTTTTATGCGGAGATCCGCAGCTTTTTTCAGAGCCAGTTTTAAGCTGTCAAGATAAGTCATCATCTCATCCGACAGGTTTTTAGCTATCATCGCCTTTGGTTCCCAGATAGCTGCTTTTTCTTTTGATTGTGGCTCATTAAGCTTTTCTTCCAGTGATTTATAAAGTGTATTATTAGATGCGGTTATGCTGGAGTTGGAGGTTATCAAACTTTTATCTACAACTTTAAATGCATTAATCACCTCATTAGATACATTCAAGGCTAAGATCGCCGTAAGTACCAAATACATTACGTTGATCATTTTTTGCCGTGGATCTTTGGGTAGTCCTGCCATGTTTTTTTAATTTACTGTTAGTCTTTTAGAATTTTGGATAGTAATTTTATGATTGTCTTCCTTGCATCGCGCTGAGCATATTGCCATAAACCTGGTTTAATTTACCAAGATTATTTGCCAAAGTATTGATCTGTGCTTTTGTTGCCTGTGCGTCATCCACGGTAGATACCATTACTTCGCTGGCTTTAGCCATTTTACCATAAAAACTGTTTAATGTCTTCAAATGGTTATTGCTTTCATTCAATTCCAGTTCATAAATGGTATTTAATGAACCGAGATTTTTGGTAAGAATCTGTACCTGCTGATGAAAGCCTTTTGCACTATCTGCTGCGCTGTTAAAGTTGCTCATTGTGTTGGCAGAATTGGTGTAGGCGTCTTTCATCAAACCAAGAGCATTGGTTGCTTCTTTTGTTTTCGCAGAAAAATCGCCTGTTGATTTTACCACATCACCTACTTCACCTATCTGAGATACAGTAACCCCTAATTTCTGGAAATTTTCTCCGAGTTTTTTCATATTCGCAGGAGTGATTTCAGCTTCTTTCAGCATTTGCTCCATAGATTGAAGTGCCGGATTGCCTTGCACTGCGGCAGGCTTCGGTGCATGTGCAGTGACATCATGTGGTTTTGGTTTTACCCATTCTATAATTGCATATACCATGAAAATTCCCGTTTCTGTCCACATACCGATGGTGAGCATCGTATCTGCATAAGATTGGTGTGTTAATTTTGCCCAGGCAGCGAAAATTACAACTGCAGCTCCGGCGCTTACAAGTACATCAACGAGTGTTAAAAAATTTCTTTTGGGAGTTTGTTGATTCATAACAGTTTTTATTTTTTTATTAATTTTTTTGTTTTTTCTTTTAGCTTCTACACAAAAAATGCCCATATTAATTAATTACAAAAAATTAATACAGGCAATAAGATGTTGAACTAAAATTTTTTCTATGAGGTTAAATTTAATTTTAAGTATTTATTTCTTTTACAGCTTGGTTTTTTTACTGGTTGCTGGTGGTAAATCAATTACAGTACGAAATCCAATATAAGATTTGGCTGTATCCTGGTATTCAAAAGTACGGGTACTTACTCTTAAATAATAGCCTACATCTTTCCAGCTTCCACCGCGTATTACTTTACGTTTCATTCTTGGTGCATCCTGATCTTTTGCGTTCCAGCGAATGTCGGGATTCATATCGTGTTGAAAATTATAACCACCTTCATAATACAATGAAGAAGTCCACTCAGCTACGTTGCCTGCCATACAGTACAATCCAAAGTCGTTTGGCCAGTAAGCATCAGCACGTACGGTATAAAAACCGCCATCTTCAGGGTAATTACCGCGGCCTGGTTTGAAGTTTGCAAGGAGGCAACCTTTCTTATTTCTTAAGTAAGGACCGCCCCAGGGAAAAGGAGATTGCGACCTGCCACCTCTTGCTGCATATTCCCATTGAGCTTCAGTTGGTAAGCGGAAGTTTGTTTCAGTTGATCTGTTTTTGCTAACCAAATAAGAATTTAAAGTTTGTGTGCGCCATTCACAAAATGCAGTTGCCTGTTTCCAGTTTACCCCCACAACAGGATAATTTCCAAAAGCAGGATGGCTGTAATATTGTTTTGCCATTGGTTCATTATAAGAATAGGCGAAATCTCTTACCCACACCAGCGTATCAGGATAAATAGGAATATCTTTTTTGACAATGAATGCACTCCTTGGCACATTTGGATCACGGTTACTTGCCGCAGCACCATAATCAAATGTTTCAGAATGATAAATCATCTTGTTTGGATCAATTTCTTTTTGCCCGAAGATGCGGTTGTCAGGAGTAACGATTATTGCATCAATTTTTTCCAAAGTGGCTTTATCGTTCCACTTAATAGTTTTCATTTTTGCCTGATCAATATATTCATTGCCGTCTGCTCCTTGTTTTACAAATCCCATCAATTTGGCAGCAATAGAATCTCTTACATAATTGGTAAACTGCCGGTACTCATTATTGGTAATTTCAGTGGCATCCATCCAAAATCCACTGATTGAGACCTGTTTATTTCTGGCAGTAAAAGTATAGTTAATGTCTTCATCACTCGGACCCATATGAAAGGTTCCTGGTGGAATATAAACCATTCCCGGAGGCTTTGGTAAAATATATCGTCCTGCGGGAGCAACTCCATGAAGTTGTCCATCATTAGGTAATCCTTTGGATTTTCCAAATTTACCACATCCGGATAAGATAACTCCTGTTACAGCCAATGAAGTGAAAAACGTGTTTTTCATTTTTTTTTACTTTGAAGATAAGGGCAAATGTAATATTTATTTAAAAATATGCTGTTTTTTCGGCTCTTTCTTTTCTAAATATCATAAGCCTGAATTATTAAACGAGCAATTTTTTTAATTATTGTAAAGAAGTATCAAATAAATTAAATATCTTTTATAAAAATAAAAAAGAAACAAATTTAAAATTAGTTTCCGGGAAATTGGTTTTGAAATAATAACAAGATCATAAAAAGTTAATCTAAGGCCGAATTAGAAAATAAAACTACGAAAAAAGAAACTACAAACATCAATGTGAAAAAAAATTTTATGCAAAATTCCACAAACCCGTGTTTACATCTAACCATTTTTCTTTTTTAGAAAAGTTTGTTTCTTATTAATAATTGTAGCACAGGCACTTTTGCACCTCACAACATTTTATCCGGTTTTTTCATAAATAAACAATGGGCTTTAATTAACTTTAAAATAACAACAGAATTCGCTTTAGATGTTGATTTACTGCCGGCAAATTTGTGAAGTTGGAATTCTGTTAAGCCATTCGCTAACCTCTGATTATATAGTAAATTTGCACTCCTTAATTATGGTTAAAATTACAAAAACAGATTCCCCGGAAGTATTTACGGAAAATGAGCATATAGAAGTTTTTGGTGCCAGGGAACACAATCTTAAAAATATTGACATCTCCATTCCAAAAAATAAGCTGGTAGTAGTTACCGGCATAAGTGGGAGTGGCAAATCTTCGCTTGCTTTTGATACTATTTTTTCGGAAGGCCAGCGGCGTTATATGGAAAGCTTTTCTGCTTATGCAAGACAATTTCTTGGTGACATGGAAAGGCCCGATGTTGATAAAATTACCGGACTTTCTCCTGTAATTTCCATTGAACAAAAAACAACCAATAAAAATCCGAGAAGTACGGTAGGCACCGTTACTGAAGTTTATGATTTTTTGCGACTGCTTTATGCACGCATTGGTGAGGCATTTAGTTATAACACAGGCAAAAAAATGGTAAAATGGAGTGAAGAAGAAATTGTTGAAAATATTTATACAAGGTTTACGGGCAAAAAAATTATCGTGCTTGCGCCACTTGTCCGGGGAAGAAAAGGCCATTACCGTGAACTGTTTGAAGAGGTCAGAAAGAAAGGGTTTTTAAAAATCAGAATTGATGGAGAAATTAAAGACCTGGTTCCTAAAATGCAGATTGACCGTTATAAAATTCATGATATAGAATTAGTGATTGACAGGCTGACGGCAGATATGGACCAAAAGGTAAGGCTGAGCCAAAGCGTGCAAAAAGGATTACAGTTGGGAAATGGGTTGTTGTTTTTATTATTAAATGACGAACAAAAACTAATACAATACAGCCGGCAATTAATGTGCGAAGAAACCGGTATCAGTTATGAAGAACCTTCGCCCAATGCTTTTTCATTTAATTCTCCATATGGCGCTTGCCCGGTTTGCAAAGGTTTGGGTAATGTTTACCAGGTAAATCAGGAGGCGATTATTCCCGATCAAAATTTAAGCATCAATGAAGGTGGCATTGCTCCACTCGGCGAAGAAAGGGATTCTTATGTTTTTAAACAGGTGCAACAACTGGCAAAGAAAAATAAAATAAGCCTCGATAGAGCAATAAAAGATCTTCCGGAAAGCGCTTTGAATCTGATTTTATTTGGTAATAAAAATAAAGATGATAACGGTGACGATTATTCTCAGTTTGACTCTGTGAAAATTTCTGATGAAAGAGAAGCTCCTTCCGGCGAATACGAAGGAGTTGTAAACATGATAAAACGTTGGTTTCATTCAGATACCACGAATGAGAGCTTAAGAGCCTGGGTTGAAAAATATATGATGCTTGAAAAATGCCGGGCTTGCGAAGGAAACAGATTAAAAAAAGAAAGCCTTTGGTTTAAAGTGGACGAAAAAAATATTGCCGAATTATCAGAAATGGATTTGGTAAAGTTGAAAGCATGGTTTGATGCAATTGAAGAGCGTTTAAACAAAAAACAAAATATTATTGCAAGAGATATTTTAAAAGAAATAAGGGAAAGAATTCAATTTTTATTAGATGTTGGGCTCACTTATCTTTCTCTAAATCGTTCTTCAAAAAGCCTTAGTGGTGGCGAATCGCAACGAATCCGGCTTGCGACGCAAATTGGTTCTCAGCTTCAGGGCATTACTTATATATTAGATGAACCAAGCATTGGGCTTCATCAGCGCGATAATCATCAATTGATAAAAGCGCTGAAAAATTTAAGAGATATTGGAAATAGTGTTTTGGTGGTGGAGCATGATAAAGATATTATGCTGGCAGCTGATTATTTAATTGATATTGGCCCCGATGCAGGAAAGCATGGTGGAAAAGTGGTGGCCAAAGGAACTCCCAAAGATTTTCTTAAACTAGATACGCTCACTTCGTCTTATTTAAATGGAGAGGCGGAAATAACTATTCCATCGGAAAGAAGAAAAGGAAACGGGCATTCTCTTGTTTTGAAAGGCGCTTCCGGAAATAATTTAAAAAACGTAACTGCTACATTTCCTTTGGGAAAATTTATTTGCATTACAGGTGTCAGTGGCAGTGGAAAATCTACTTTAATTAATGAAACGTTGTATCCGCTTTTGAGCATTCACGCTTATAAAAGCAAGATGTCTCCATTACCGTTCAAAAATATTGACGGTCTTGAATACATTGATAAAGTCGTTGAAATCGATCAATCACCCATTGGCAGAACTCCCCGAAGCAATCCTGCAACTTATTGCGGGTTCTTTACCGACATTAGAACTCTTTTCGCTTCAATTCCAGAAGCAAAAATAAGAGGATATAAACCCGGCAGATTTTCGTTTAATGTAAAAAGCGGCAGGTGTGATGTATGCCAGGGTGGCGGAATGAGAACCATTGAAATGAATTTTTTGCCGGATGTATATGTGCATTGCGAGAAATGCAATGGCAAAAGATATAACCGCGAAACACTGGAAATAAGATACAAGGGAAAATCTATCAGCGATGTACTCGAAATGACGGTCGATGAAGCGGTTGATTTTTTTAAAAATGTTCCATATCTGTACCGCAAAATAAAAGTGCTGCAGGAAGTTGGGCTTGGTTATATCACTTTAGGCCAAAGCGCTGTAACCCTTAGCGGTGGCGAAGCACAACGGGTGAAACTGGCAACTGAATTAAGCAAAAGAGATACAGGAAAAACATTTTATATTCTGGATGAGCCAACTACAGGTTTGCATTTCAGGGATATTCAACATCTGGCTGATGTGCTGAATAAATTAGTTGACAGGGGGAATACCGTTTTGGTAATTGAACACAATATGGATATTATCAAAATTGCTGATTATATTATTGATCTTGGGCCTGAAGGCGGCGATGCAGGTGGTAAAATATTATTTGAAGGAACTCCGGAACAACTGATTGAAAATAAAAAAAGTTTCACAGCTCAGTTTTTAAAGGAAGAATTAAAGACAAATAAAAAAGGCAAAGCATCGTAACAAAACTAAAATTCGTGGTTTCAGGGGCTTACAAGCACAGGATTGTGCATCGTTTTCCATTTAGCTTTTATTAAATACTTTGCCGATCAGAGGTAAAAATATTTTTTTAATTCATTCTTTAAAATGTATGAGGGCAACGCATTCTGTTGGCGACATTCCTGTCGTACCGGCTTTCATAAATTGGGCCAATGCGAATTCCTAATTTGAAAAATGTAGTAAAATAAGAATCATTTTGTTTTGGATTGCCTCTTTGTGTTCCTGGTGAATTTCTCGAAAGTCCCGGGTTCACGATGGCAAATACTTTATCGGCAATTTGCCGCGCAATTGCCGCATCCTTTGGTGATAAATATTTATCAAACAGGTTTGGATCAATATAATTTGTACTCACATCATCTATATAATCTGTAAAAGATTTTCTTAATAAAATTTCAAAACTCAGATTAATCCTGTCAGAAAAATAATACTTTAAACCAACGCCCATGGGTATATTTATATGTGAAAGAGAATATTCTTTTCTATCCGGATACTCCGGAAACCCTTCACCTTCTGTATGTAGCGGCCGCAGATAATACCATGTTTTTTTGCCATTTCCATCTGTAAGAGATCCCTGAGGATTAAAATGAAAATAACCAACTCCTATAACTCCGTATGGAGTAATGCGTGGCTTATAATCAGGATCGCTCAGATTCAAAAACAATAAGGGAAATACTTCTGCTGCCATATATGCTTCAAAAATATTGGAGCGAAAATCAAGGTTACGTTGCTTTCTATATAATTCATCACGCCCTTTGGTATCAATCACATTGTCCTCGCCAGATATTTTTCCATATTGTACGGCAGCACGCACGCCCAACCATTCATTTGGATAGAAAGTAGCAAAAGCGCCTGTCATCAGTTGCGTGAGCGGCAAATTTAGATCCTTTACAAAACGCTTTCCTTTTCCATGATGTCCTCCTAAATCTCCCAAAAAAAATGAGGGGCCTAAATTCAATCCTATTTCAAATCTGGTTTTTTCATTTCCTACAATCAAAGATTGTGCATCACTTTCTTTAGAAAATAAACAAGTGAATGTAAATAGTATGAAACACGTGACCCACAAAGAGTGTAAACGTTTTTTCATAGCAGATAAGATATGTTTTTGTTATGTATAAAAATTGATGTGGCTTAAATATTTGTTAAGCAACTTATCCATAACGGCATACTTTACTGCTTTATTGCATTTATCAGGTTTTGATGTTTTTTATCATAGATATATGTTCAATACTATCTTCGAGGTACACTTCTCCCTTTTGAACAAAAGAAAAAGATTCATAAAAGCGTTTCAAATATAACTGGGCACTTATTCTGATTGTGGTTTCTCCAAATAACTCCTCAATTTCTTTTATAGATCGAAGCATTAGTTCCTTTCCTAATTTTTGTCCGCGAACAGATGGTACGGTAACGACCCGGCCGATGGATGCTGCGTCCCGATAAGAAATACCTTTATCAAAAAGGCGGGTATAAGCAACCAGTTTTTCATCCTGCCATGCACAAAGATGCCACGCTTTGAAATCTTTATCATCACAATCCTTGTAAACGAAATTCTGCTCTACAATAAAAACCTCGTTTCTCAATTGAAGGATTTTATAAACTTCCATATTCGATAATTCTGCAAAAAATTTGCATTGCCAGGTAATCATAATGATTTAGTGGGTTTTAAATGTTTAGGTGGGTTTAGAACGTTTATAATGTTTAGATCGTTTATCGAAGAACAAGAATCCTATTTATTTGTCGCTTCATTGAGATCAACTTTATTTTGCGGACAGTAAACAAACAAATAACATGAATTGCTATTTTACTGTATTAAAAAATTATTGAAATCGGTGCTG
>JBQCFO010000141.1:0-4050 GCA_051959055.1 Ginsengibacter sp.
TGCGTAATTTTTTTGGAATAAAAAGTGTTTTGCAAAAATCAAACTCTTCTTTTGAAATACTTATTTTCTCTTTAATACTTTGCAACAAAAGCTCAAACATCGGCGGTCAGATTATAATTAAAGGGCAAAAATAAAATGAATTTGATAATATATTTTCTGAACACATGCATACTTTTAGAGTGATAACGAAATTATTCCTTACCGGCGATCACTATTACAATCTCTCCCTTCACCGTTTTTGCATTAAAATAATCATGCACTTCTTTTAAAGTTCCTCTTTTATTTTCTTCAAAAACTTTTGTGAGTTCGCGGCATACACAACATGGTCTCTCTGCTCCAAAATATTCTATAAAATCCTTTAAAGTCTTTACTAATCTCATCGGGCTTTCATAAAAAACCATTGTCCGTTCTTCATCTGCAAGTTTTTTTAAAAAAGTTTGCCGCCCTTTTTTTAATGGCAGAAAGCCTTCAAAACAAAATCTATTCATGGGCAATCCACTATTAACTAAAGCCGGAACAAAAGCGGTTGCGCCGGGAAGGCATTCAACTTTAATATTATTTTTGATACATTCACGAACCAATAAAAAAGCCGGATCGCTTACACCTGGTGTGCCTGCATCAGTAATTAATGCCATCGTCTTTCCCGCTAATAATTGCTGACTTAAATGTGCAATTATTTTATGTTCATTGTGCTGATGATAAGGAGTGGCAGGCTTTTCAATTTCATAATGACGCAAAAGTTTTGAGGAAGTCCTTGTATCTTCTGCAAGAATCAGATCTACAGATTTCAATACTTCGATCGCTCTAAGAGTAATATCTGCAAGATTACCGATTGGGGATGGAACGAGGTAAAGCATTTTATTAATTTGCTGATGAGCTAATGTGCTAATGGGCAATTGGCTAATTAGCTTATCGGCTAATTATCACATTAAGTGAATTGAAATAGTAAATTCTTCCATTACCAGATTTGCCAATAATTTTTGAGAAGCTTCTTCTGCAATTGTCCGCGCCTCTTCTGCTGAAGCGGCTTCCATTGTAAGTTGTATGTGTTTGCCAATCCGCACATCATTGATGCTTTTGATACCAAGATTGCTTAGTGCGCCCATTACCGCTTTTCCCTGGGGATCTAATAAGTCTTTTAACGGCATTATTTTTATTTCTGCTACAAAATTCATTCAGCTTTATTTTTTGAAATGGTTAAGGATAATAAAATATAAATTATAAAAACAACCGGCACTGCAACCCAATGCAAAAATAACGCAGCAATAATTGCAACTGCCAACAAAATTATTTTAGGCAAATTATTTTTAAAAGTTAAATCACGAAACTTCAAAGACATCATCCTGTGATTGCTTACCATTAAATAACTGAGTACAATAATTGCTGCATATAAAAACCATTTATTAATAATGATATCGTTCACAGTATTGATAAAATTGAAATGAAGTATCAATGGAAAAGAAGCAATCAATAATCCTACAGCCGGTACAGGAACTCCTCTGAAAGAATATTGCTGTGTAGTGTCCAAATTAAACTTTGCGAGCCGGTATGCAGCAGCACAAGCGAGTATAAACGCGGGAACTAAAAACCATAGTGAAACGTCTAATCCATTTGCTTCTCTTGCATAACTAAATCGAAGTAATTGATAAAGAATCACCGCCGGGGCTACGCCAAAACTTACCACATCACTTAGAGAATCTAACTGCTTTCCCATTTCGCTTGTTGCTTTTAATAAGCGCGCAACGAAGCCATCCAAAAAATCAATCACTGCAGCAATGATAATACAAATAGCGGCCCAGCTTATCTTTTCAGGAATATTGAAACTGCTGGTATATTGATCATTCAGATAAATAATCACATTGTTTGTTTGCAAGGCAAATACAATCGCCAAGCAGCCAAAGAATAAATTGAGGAGGGTGAAGAGGTTTGGAATTTGTTTCATGAGGAAAAGGACGACCGACCACCGACCACCGACCACCACGGTTACTCATTGGTTAATCGGCAATCGGGTCTGTTGTAGTTTTAATTTAATGAATTTTTAAATTTTTGAATCATCGCGACAAGGTTATCAAGAGTATTATAATGAGTATTAAATTGAACATCAGATACCAGGCTTCGTTTTTTACCAAGGTACAGACAACCGACAACTTCCAGCGCTGATCGTTGTGCATAACCCAAAAACCGTTTTTGTTCAGGATTAGTTTGACCAGTTGAACCTTCTGCAATATTTAATGAAATAGAATCAGCAGCACGTTTAATTTGAGCAGTAAGAATAAATAATTCTTCTTTTGGAAAAGATCTTGTCAATTCATGAATTTCAAATGCAACATCCAAGGCCATTTGCCATATTTTTAACTTCTCAAATTTGAAGGGCATAAAATAAATTTAAAAATTTTTAAATAACCAGTATTCTTTTTCGTGCCACTCATCGGTTGTCGGTCATCGGTTGTCGGTCATCGGTTGCCGGTCGTCAGTTGTCTGTCGTCAGTTGTCTGCCTACTTCATCAAAGATTCAATCTCTTCCACGGTTATTGGAATATTTTTCATCAAATCTTTATTTCCGTTTTTGGTTATCCAATAATTATTTTCAATTCTCACTCCCATGTGTTCTTCTTCAATATAAATTCCGGGTTCAATGGTAAATACCATTCCGGCTTTTATGGGTTCAGTTTTTGTTCCCAGGTCGTGTACATCTATTCCAAGATGGTGAGAAATGCCATGGTATAAGTATTTTCTGTAAGCGCGGTTTTCAGGGTCTTCATTTTTTATATCCGCTTTGGTCAATAAACCAATTTTTTGAAAAATCTCTGTTGCTTTATCCGCTACTTTTTCCGTGTATTCATTAATGGTAATTCCGGGTTTTAAAACAGAGGCGCAATAATAATGCAAATCCAGACAAGCGTTATAAACGGTTTTTTGTCTTTTGGAAAATTTACCATTCACAGGAACTGTCCGTGTAAGATCAGCAGAATAATTTCCGTATCGGGCGCCAAAATCCATCAGTATCAAATCGCCGTCTTTACATTCCTGATTGTTGTTTATATAATGCAAAATGCGCGCATTGTCGCCACTTGCGATAATGCTGCTGTATGCCGGAGCTGTTGCACGCTGCTTTAGAAATGAATGCCATATTTCTGCATCTATTTCATATTCCATTACACCAGGTTTTATAAATTTCAATAAATGCCTGAATGTATTATCTGTTATATCAACTGCTTTTTGCATCACTTCAATTTCCAGCGGTGTTTTTATCGCCCGCAATTCTCTTAAAATTTTTGCGCTTCTTTTATAATTGTGCAAAGGATAACGGTTGCGCATATACGCAGCATAACGGTAATCCCGAACCGGTACTTCATTCGCTTTGCGATCATTTTCATTCGTATTTAGATAAATGGTATCTGATAAATGAATCCATTGCTGAAGCATTCCTTCCAGCTCGTCCAGCCACACAATCCTTTTCATTCCTGATATTTCTTCAGCCTCATTTTTCCTTAGCTGGTGGCCGTTCCATTTTTCTTTTAATTCATTTGGGCGCACCAGAACCAATACTTCCCTGTATTTTTCGTCTGGATTATCAGGAAATAAAATGACCATTGTTTCTTCCTGCTCAATTCCTGAAAGCCAAAACAGATCTGCGTTTTGGGCAAAAGGATGAAGCGCATCACCATTATATGGCAGTTCATCATTGCTGTTGAATATTGCAATTGAGTTTTTATCCATTTTATCAATAAACCTTCGCCGGTTTTGAATAAAAATCTCCGGATTTAATGGTAAATATTTCATTGAATTTTATTTTTTTATATTTTTTTAAATCGAATTTTCAACCCGAAAAAAGAATTGTGTCTTTCTCATTTTCGCAATAAGATAATAAGGTGTCAGAAATTTATGATTCTGAATAACTAAGGTTAAAAGGTTCCTTCTGCACGGATTTTCTAAAACTGGCTTAATTAAAATTTCATTTAATTTTAATAATAATCCTTCGTGCAAATTGAATGACACCTGATTACCTTACCTTTTTTTGTTTCAATTACTTATGAGCACCAAACAATT
>JBQCFO010000142.1:0-5886 GCA_051959055.1 Ginsengibacter sp.
TCTATGAGAAAGCTTTTTTCAAAAACGTTTTTACGGGCTACACTTTTCCGGGTAGCATAGTCGCTGTAAACCTCGTTATCTGTAGCAGGCGAGCGAAAGAATGCAATTACTTTTGTATCTGATTCGCGTCCGGGCTGATAGATAGATTTGTTGCCATCAAACTCGTAATTGAAGTAACTTTTCTGATATTGAGGACTTGCTTTTTTCATTTGCTCTGCAAAGCTGCCTTTCATTTCTGCCCACACGTTGGTTGTTCGCTCAAATTCTATTTTACCTTTAGAAATAAACGTTGTTTGCGCAAATAGTATTTGTACGCTTAAAAAACAGGTGAGTAAGAAAACAATTCTTTTCATTTTTTTTAAAGTTTAAAACATTGGTTTTGGTGCGCCGGTTCCCCCTTTATTATTAAGGTTCCAGGTTACCGTTATCAATCCATAACGCTGAAAAGTGATGTAATGCTTTTCAACAATGGAGTAAGGTTGTATCGTCCTGTTGTAGCCTTTATTCTGATTGAGAATATCATTGATACTCGCCCGTAAAGTGAGCGCCTCACTTTTCATAAATTTCTTTTCGATGAAAGCATTCCACACGACTACATTGTTATTGTTATCGAATGCGTTCATTTTTTGTCTGAAATTAAAATCAATATCTGACCCGATTTCCAATTTCTTCACAGGATAAATGCTTCCATTGAATGAATAATCATAAGTCCAGTAGTGGGTACCAGCTGCAGTACTAATGCTCGATTTGGATTGGGAATAAGTGGGTGTAAATGAAGCGTCAAAATTATATTTTTCCACCTTGTTATAGCGCAATCCCACGCTGTTTGCAAGACTGTAGCTTTTGGTGAGATTTTGACGCCCGTTTATAAAACTGGTATTGTGCGACAGGTTGCCTCTTGGCCTCCAGTAAACATTTAATTTTGTTTTTGGAATTTTAATATTATAGCCACCATAAGCAGACGCTGAATAATTTCCATTCACATTGATGTATTGAGTCGTGCTTTTTCCTAAACTATCTATCGTGTAAACAGAACTGATGTCATTATGCGTAAAGCTAAAATAAGTTCCGAGGTAGATAGATCGCTCGGACAGGACTTTATAGTTATTGTAATTAAGGTTTAAAGTGTTCTGAAACTTTTGTTTCAACGAAGGATTGCCAATTACAATATTCAGCGGGTCATCGTTATTTTTCAACGGCTGCAATTGATCAATAGTAGGTTGCTGGGTATTACCGTAGTAGTTGAACCTTATTCCGCTGTACGAATTGAATTTGTAATTAAAATTAGCACGTGGCGATAAGTTGTAATAATTATATTTCCGGGTGGTATCTTTTACCAGATCTGTTTGTTTGAATGCAGTATTAGAGATGTTTCCGCCAAATGAAAAGTTTATTTTATTATCATTATAGCGGTAATTCAATCCACCACTGTGGGTGTTATAAATGTATCGGAACTCATTACTCAGCGAATCTACCAATTGAGAATATTTCCCAATCAGATCTCTGTCGTAGCTGAGTCTTTTTTGGGTGGAACTATTGTTGTAAAATGAATAATTGTATTCAAGAAAAGATTTTTTTGAAAGAGGTTCGGTGTAGGTTCCTCTTATCCCGGTTACATTGTAAATATTGCCGTTTACTTTATTCTGATCGGTGGAGTCTTTTTTGATAATCGAGCCGGCGGCATCGTAAAAGTTGGAAAGGTTTAATAAGTATCCGTCGCTGTGGGTAATATTATAGCGCTCTTCAAAATTTACTGAAAGTGTTCTTCCCTTTTTTTTGAATTTCTTTCTCCACAATACATTTGCATTAAAAGCAGAGTTGTCACCTTTTCCATAAGCATTTCTGTTGCTGGTGTTCACCACTTTATTTTCTTCGCTCAGGGCCTGCGACTGATATTCGCTGGAGCTGGTAGAAGTGCCGGTGTAGGCATTTGCAGTTATTCTGACAGAAGAAGAGGAATCTATCTGGATTTCTGCAGTTCCGGCAAGAGAATGCCTGAGCCTGTCAGAATGTGTATCTGCTGATTCCCGCTTATAAAAAACTGAATCTGCCAGGGTGTTTTGTGTATAGGTATTTCCCGAACTTCTTGTAGCGAGCTTATTAAAGAGATAATTTCCGCCCATATTATATTTATCGTTCTCACCCCATTTATTCGAAAAATGCAATCCGGCTTTAATACTTTCCGGAAGGCCTTGTCCGTAATAATTTTGAGTGCCCAGATCGTCGCCGGAACTGTTTGTTATCATAATTCCGCCGCCATCCATTACCTGCACATTCCCACTTTGAAATCCGTAATTCTGTGAATCCTGCCAGTTCAATCCTGTAGCGTTTGTACTGCTGGCTATTGCAAAGGCAGATAATTTTCTCTTTCCTTTAAAAGCATTAATCAGCGCCTGTCCATTATAATATTTATCAAGCGCACTTGCCGATAGTTTTCCAAAATATCCATGCTTTGCATTGTCTTTTAGTTTCAGGTTTAATGTTTTGGTGGTGTTGCCGTCATCAATCCCTGTAAATTCTGCCTGATCGCTTTTCTTGTCGAATACCTGTACTTTGGAAACTGCATCTGCGCGCAAATTTCGTGTGGCAATAGTCGGATCATCACTGAAAAACTCGTCTCCATCTACCAAAACTTTTTGTATCTGCTGCCCTTGCGCGGTTATTTTGCCATCTTTGTCCACTTGTATTCCCGGCAGCTGTTTTAGCAAATCTTCGACCGTAGCATTCGGTTTCACTTCATAGCTGTCTGCATTATATTCTGTAGTATCACCTTTCAATCGCATAGCCGCCTGCTTTATCACAATCTCTTCGAGCAGCTTCGCTTTTTGTGTGAGAAAAATAGTTTTTAAATCAATGTTTCCATCCTGTTTCAAATCAATATGATCCATATAATCCCCATATTTAGGATAAGTAATTAAGATTAAATATTTTCCGGAATCCAGATCAGAGATTTGAAAATTTCCGTTTTTATCACTTCTCGAATACTTTACCAGCGTGGAATCCTTTTGTCGTAATACAGCGATGACCGCATTTGCCGGCTTTTCACTATTGGTTGAATCTGATAGTTTTCCTTTAATGGTGGCAGTTTGACAAAATGTACTTTGAGGGACCAGGTACATAAAAATTAAGAAAGATAAAATTTTCTGCATCAGCGTTTGGATAAATGATATTGCAAATATGTTTCAACAATATCATTAAATTGTAAAATTCCTTGGTAAGAGAATGTTAAGAGTTTTTGGAAATTTCCAAAATAGTTTTTCAAAAAAGTAGTACCATTTGTATAAAAAATATTTACTTACAATTGGAAAATGAGTTTGCAGTAAACGAAAAAATAACCGGCTTTTCCATTTTCTATAACAAGAGATTTTCTTCAAACAAATCTCGTTTTGAAAATAAAAAAGGTCATCATTTTCAGATAACCTTTTTTGAAAAAACTTTCATCCTTTAAACATGATTAATTCTGCATTTTGCCACGTATCTGATCGCACATCAAACTGATTTGCAAAATTTGTCCACCGCCCGGAGGCATCCCAAATCCCCAAACTGAAACATATAATTTTCCATCGGGGCCAAATGTTAAACCTGTAGGAAGGTTAAGGCCGGAGATAATTGCCTGCCTGCTTCCAGACGGATCTACTCTTATAATATCACCTGTTCCCGGAGTTGGAAATGGATTGTTTGTAAAGTTTTCCAATACATACATTCCTCCCGCTTCGTCAAATGCCAATCCAAGAATTGCATTGAATCCACTAACGCTATCTACTATTTGCCCGCTCATATTGATCTTATATACTTTTGATTGACCCATTGCCGGAAAGGTAGAAAGATTGCCCAGGTAAAAATAACCGTTATTAAATGCTACTGCTGTTGGTACAATATGTCCTTCTGTAGCAGATACATCGATCACCCGGCTGATATTTCCATTGGGTGTGATCTTATCCAGTTCACCATGATTCGGTTCTACCGCATACAAATCTCCATGTACGTTGATCATGCTGTACCATGTACCATCCGGTTCAAAGTCATCTTCTTCAGGATGCGCTACCGGATTATTCATTAAATAATTGCTGAGATCAGCGACCGTTGCCCATGATTTATTTGGATTTACCCGTATGATTTCATTAGGTATTCCCATCACACCATGAGAACAACCGGCGCCCCCGAATAATGCGTACAATGTTTGCCCGACAAAAGCTACATCGGCAACTCCGCTGACCAGGCTGCCTTGGGCGGCGCTTGTCATACTTGAAGGTAAATTTTCCACATAAGTAAACCGTTTACCGGCGGCATTAATTCTTGAAATGCGGCTACCGTCTGTACTTCCAGTATATGGGCCAACGGGTGGAATAACCTGGGTGCAAGTGGTCATATTGGTACCGCCAATGCCACCTTCAGCCACATAAAGCTGATTATCTGGCCCAAATTTTAACCCCCTTGGATTGTTTAAACCGGTCGCAAATACTTTTGAAGTAGTAGTAATCTGATCATTGCCGTTGCAAAAATGAATGCCATTTTTTTTACAGGCTGTAAAAAATAGCGTTATAATGATGACGACACTTAATTGAAATATATATTTTGCTTTCATTGCCTCAATTTTTAATTTTTTAGAAAATAGGATGATTAATTGTTTCACCAACACTGATAAATCTTGTGATTCTGAGGTTCTGTAACAAATTTGCTAAGGGTCATTGCGGCAATGTTCGATGGTGAAATAAAAGCTATTCAATTTCAGAAATGGAGAAAAGCATTTCATGATGATTGTTTTTTTGAATAAAAATTAAGAGATAGAATCGACAAAAAGATATTGGAGGAATGAAAATTCCGGATTATTCTGTGGAAATAGAGGGGGTGTTTGTGAACAAAATTAATTTATATTTTTTATGAATAAAAAAAATATTAAATGATATGCGGAAATTCCTTGCATTCGTTTTAGGCCTTTTTTATTCTCCTGAATTTATACTTTTTATTCTGGCTTGTTCGTTGTAATTTACTTCATAAAGAAATCCTTCATAAAGCTTATTATGATAAAATATGTCGCCTTGTTTTTTTTCGCTTCAATAATTTTTTGTTTTTCCTGTAAAAAAACAATTCAAAATATTGAACGATCCGCTTTGGAAAAATATTTCGATGATAATCTGATCGGAAGAAATTTTATTGTAAGCCTTGCTACCGACAGCACAACAGATCTTACATCCGAATATGCAGGATATACTTTTGTACTTTTAAAAACGGATTTTTATAATGGCCCTTTACAGGCAACGAAAGGAGCAAATAAATATATGGGAACCTGGAGTGCCAATGAAGATTACAGCAAACTCACTATTGCTTTACCGGATTCCATTCAGGAATTCAAATTCCTGAACCGCAGCTGGCGATTTACAAAAAAAGATATTCCTACATTAAAACTGGCTCCTTGGGGTAGTACCGAACCTTTGGTGCTTTATATGACGAGGCAGTAACTGGATAAATTTCAAAAAAAAATGCACCTATGTCTTCATTTTAAAAAACGAATACATAAGGTGCATATCAGATTCTAATAATTTTTATTTTATATTAAAGGCATCCTTTACAGCTCCCAGGTCATTCAGATTTACATCTTTATGCAAGGCTAATGCAGCTGCATCAATCAGAATTACTTTTGCGGAAATATTTTGAGAAGGCGGATCGATAGGTGCTCCGGAAATGGCACTGATGTCGATTGATACAAATCCGGGCGAATGAATAGCGCCATAAGTAATGCCATCAAATACTTCAGGAAGGGCTTCATAATAATTAGTGCCTGCAAAAGAAATATATACCAGTACTGCTCCATTCTGATAAATGTTATTATCAATTTCAGGAATATTCAACTGGGCCGTAAAACTTTGTCCATTATTATTGGTACTC
>JBQCFO010000143.1:0-23711 GCA_051959055.1 Ginsengibacter sp.
ATGCAAATGGAAATCCTGATTCACTGGCTATTTCTTTAAAAGTAAATCAAACCGTGAACCTGGAAGTTACTCCATATTACATGATCAGAAATGCTCAAATTACCGCTTCCGGTGGAATTGTTACTGCAAATTTTAAAGTGGAAAAAATTATCACCGATTCTCTTGCAAAAGATATTGAAAGGGTTAGTTTGTATATCAATAAAACACAGTTTGTATCCGGCGGGGATAATATTGCATTAAAAGATCTGCCAGCAAGCAATATCACTGATCCTAATAACATCACTTTGACAGTGACTGTTCCGCAGATGACACCTACTCAAAATTACATTTTTGCAAGGGTGGGAGTTAAAATAGCGGATGTAGAAGACATGATCTTCTCACCCCTTATGAAAATTTCTTTGTAATCTTTTTCTATCATTTTAATAAATATATTAACACCTATTGTAAAAACCAGGAAGGTACTTGTTGCCTTCCTGGTTAATAAATTTTTTTTTCTGAAAGATGACAAATGAAATTGTTTCATTTGATGAAAAATTAAAAACGAGAAACCATGAAAAAACTTCGTTTACTGCCCGTACTCCTGGCAATTGCTTTTGTTTGTAATGCCCAGCAGGTATCCTGGAAAATTGTTCCGGGCCATATTACTACGCAATGGGCTGATGATGTAAATCCTTCCAAACCTTTGCCCGATTATCCACGTCCTTTGTTGCAAAGAAATGAGTGGCAAAATCTCAACGGTCTTTGGCAATACACGATTCTTCCGGTTTCTGACACGCAAAATATTCCCTCATCTTTCCAGGGAAATATTCTCGTTCCTTTTGCTGTAGAATCCGCTTTGTCGGGAGTGGGGAAAACTGTTGGAAAAGATAGTATTTTATGGTATCAAAAAACGATTACTGTCTCTTCAAAAATAAAAGGCAAAAGAGTATTGCTGCATTTTGGTGCGGTTGATTGGAGAACTGATATTTATGTAAATGGGAAAAAAATCGGAAGGCATGAAGGTGGCTATGATCCTTTTACTTTTGATATTACTGAGGCATTAAAAAAAGGAAATAAACAAGAACTGACTGTTCGTGTTTGGGATCCGACCGATGACGGACCGCAACCACGTGGAAAACAGGTAATTCATCCGGAAGGAATCTGGTACACGCCTGTTACCGGCATCTGGCAAACCGTTTGGTTGGAAACGGTACCTGAAACTTATATTGTTTCTACCAAACAAACACCCAACCTCGATGATAAAACACTTTCTGTAAATGCATCCATCCAAAATTTAAAACCCGGCGATTTGATCAATATTTCTGCATGGAAAGGAAATCAAAAGATAGCAGAGAAAAATGGAACTGATACTGCTGTTATGCTTTCAATTTCTGATGCAGAAGCATGGTCTCCAACTCATCCGTTTCTTTATGATTTAAAATTCACCGTAACGCGAAAGGGAAAAGTAATCGATGAAGTAAAAAGCTATTTTGCTATGCGTAAAGTTTCTGTTGTACCAGATAAAAAGGGTATTAAAAAAATGATGTTGAATAATAAATTTTTGTTTGAATTCGGTCCACTCGATCAAGGCTGGTGGCCGGATGGATTATATACAGCTCCCACAGATGATGCTTTAAAATTTGATATTGAAAAAACCAAAGAAATGGGTTTCAATATGATTCGAAAACACATCAAAGTGGAGCCGGCACGTTGGTATTATTACTGTGACAGTATTGGCATGCTGGTGTGGCAGGATATGCCGAGTGGCGATCTCGGCAATCATTGGGAACCGCGGCCCGGCGTACTCGGAAGGCAAACTGATAGAGACCGGACTCCTGAAAGTGAAGGGTATTACCGCAAGGAATGGAATGCAATTATGGATGCGTTGCACAACTATCCAAGCATCATCGTGTGGACTCCTTTTAATGAAGCATGGGGACAATTTAAAACAATTGAGATTGCCAACTGGACAAAACAAAAAGATTCTTCAAGACTGATAAACAGCGCCAGTGGCGGCAATTTTTATCCCGTTGGAGATATAGAAGATCTGCACAATTATCCTGATCCTGCAATGCCTCGTCCTGATATTTTTGGCGCAAAAAAGGCGCTCGTGCTTGGAGAATTTGGCGGACTTGGTTTGCCTGTTGAAGGGCATACCTGGCAGCAAAAAAGCTGGGGTTATCAAAGTTTTAAGAGCGAAGACAGTTTATTTAAAAGATATAATTCTTTGATAGTAAAACTTGAAGAATTAATTAAAGCAGGTTTATCAGCCGCCGTTTATACACAAACAACGGATGTAGAAGGCGAAGTAAATGGCTTCATGACTTACGATAGAAAAGTAATGAAGATACCCTTGGAAAAATTAAAAGAAGTAAATGAAAAAATGTATGATGTGGTGTCGGATGAAAGCCTTTAAAAAATAATGACTGGCTGTTCTTTTTTAATCAATATCAAAAAGAGTCGCAAAGACTTTTTGATATTGATTAAATTTGGAGGTATCCAAAAACGTTAGAACAATGAAAATAAGAATCCTGAATATTTGTTTGTTTACTGCTATTTCATTCTGTTCGTTATTCTGTTTTAAAAATGCAAATGCTCAGAAGAATTTAAAAGCAACTGTTGTTGAACGGCCTTCCACGAATCTCACCAATTTATATTATGTAAGTAATAAAACACCTTTGCAACCATTGGTTTTTATAAAACTTCCCGTCGGTGCTATCAAACCGGAAGGATGGATTTTAAAATACCTGGAATTGCAAAGAGACGGACTAACAGGAAAACTTGGCGAAATAAGCGCCTGGTTAGAGAAAAAAAACAACGCCTGGTTCAGTGGCACCGGTAAAGGGGATCATGGTTGGGAAGAAGTGCCGTATTGGTTGAAAGGTTATGGCGATATAGGATATATTTTGAATGATAAAAGCATTATTGAGGAGACCAAATCATGGCTTGAAAAAGTATTTCAAAGCGAGCGCCCTGATGGTTATTTTGGGCCAGGAGAAGTTGTAAGAAATAAGGAAAATCAAATTGTAAAGATTCCGGATTTGTGGCCAAATATGATCATGCTTTTTTGCCTGCAGTCTTATTATGAATACAGCAATGACAAAAGAGTGATTCCTTTTATGACGAAATATTTTCACTGGCAATCAACGGTGCCGGATAGTATTCTTTTAAGAACTTATTGGGAAAACAGCCGCGGAGGCGATAATCTTTACAGCATTTATTGGTTGTATGATCATACAGGTGAGAAGTCACTGCTTGATTTAGGTACAAAAATTTTCAGAAATACTGCTGATTGGGCTCAAAAAAACAATTTACCAAATTGGCACAATGTCAATATAGCACAGAGTTTCCGCGAACCAGCCACTTACTACATGCAAACAAAAGACAGCAGTTTGTTAGAAGCGACTTACAATGATTTTCATCTGGTCAGAAATATTTATGGACAAGTTCCCGGCGGCTTGTTTGGAGCAGATGAAGATGCGCGAAAAGGTTATACCGATCCGCGTCAGGCAGTTGAAACGTGCGGCATGGTAGAGCAAATGGCAAGCGATGAAATATTAAGTGGAATAACAGGAGATCCAATGTGGGCAGACAACTGCGAAAATGTTGCTTTCAATACTTATCCTGCGGCAGTAATGCCCGACTTCAGAGGGTTGCGTTACCTCACGGCTCCAAATATGGTGGTAAGTGATAGTAAAAATCATTCCCCCGGAATAGAAAACTCCGGACCTTTTTTAACTATGAATCCGTTCAGCAGCCGCTGTTGCCAGCACAATCATTCCCAAGGCTGGCCTTATTACGAAGAACATTTGTGGATGGCTACTCCTGATAATGGAATCGCTGCAATCATGTACAACAGCAGTGAAGTAACCGCAAAAGTTGGAAACGTAAAAGGCAAAACGGTTACCCTGAAACAAACCACGCATTATCCTTTTGATGAAAATATTAAAATAGAAGTAAGTACTTCTTCGCCGATAAGTTTTCCATTGTATCTCCGTGTTCCACGTTGGTGCAAGGATCCAAAAGTATCGATCAATGGAAATCCGGTAAATGTGGATGCAAGCGCTAGTTCATACATACGCCTGGAAAATAAATGGAAACAAGGCGATGTAATTGAACTGACACTGCCCATGGAGCTTGCTTTGAAATTATGGACAGAAAATAAAAACAGCGTAAGCGTCAATTATGGCCCACTTACTTTTTCATTAAAAATTGATGAATATTATCAAAAAGTGAACAGCAAGGAATCTGCAATCGGTGATTCCAAGTGGCAGGCAGATGCAGATCAAAGCAAATGGCCGGCCTACAATATTTATCCGGCCAGCATGTGGAATTATGGACTCGCATTGAATCATAAACCGCTTTCGGAGCAATTTCAAATTATTAAAAAATCGTGGCCGGAAAGCAATTTTCCTTTTGATCAAAAAGATGTACCGATAGAGATAAAAGCAAAAGGTAAATTAATTCCCTGGTGGACAGTTGATAAATATGGCCTTTGTGGAGTTTTGCCGGAAAGCCCGGTCTCAGTAAATACAAAAGAAGAAACGATAGAACTGATACCAATGGGCGCAGCGAGGCTGAGGATCTCGGCTTTTCCAGTGGTGAAGTAGTGTGTGGTAAATTGTGATTGTTGAATATTGAATATTGAACATCGAACATTAATTATTGCATATTGAATCTGAAAACTTTAAAATAATGAGAAAACTGATTTTTGTATTATGTGCCGCAAGCCTATTAAGCAACGGTACTGCATATGCCCAAAAAGAAAGAGCTGTCTGGAGCAAAACCGAAGCGAATAAATGGTATTCAACCAAAGGCTGGCTGCGCGGGAGTAATTTTATTCCAAGCACGGCTATTAATCAACTTGAAATGTGGCAGGCGGCTACGTTTGATCCTAAAACCATTGACCGCGAACTCGGTTATGCGCAATCAATTGGCTTTAACGCGATGCGTGTTTTTTTACATCATGTGGTATGGCAGGAAGATCCGGCCGGTTTCAAAAACAGGATAAAAGAATATCTGAGCATAGCCCACAAGCATGGTATCGGAACCATCTTTGTATTTTTTGATGATTGCTGGAATGATACCTATCATGCAGGAAAGCAACCAGCTCCCAAAACAGGGATTCATAATTCCGGATGGCTTCGCGATCCGGGCACTTTATATCACACAGAACCTTTGCTGGGCGATACCTTGGAGCGATATGTAAAAGACATTCTCACGACTTTCCAACATGACAAAAGAATTCTTCTATGGGATTTGTATAATGAACCAGGCAATTCTGATTACGGAAATAAAAGCATGGATCTTTTGCAGAAAGTGTTTAAATGGGCCCGCGAAATTAATCCCGATCAACCTTTATCTGCAGGATTGTGGAATGAAAAACTGGTTGATTTGAATGTATATCAATTGGCAAATTCTGATGTGATTACTTATCACAATTATGATAAAGAACCGGAACATGAAAAAGTGATCTATTCTTTAAAACCTTATGGACGTCCGCTGATTTGCACGGAATACATGGCGCGTACAAGAGGAAGTCTTTTCGCGACCATCATGCCTTTGCTGAAAAAAAATAATGTCGGCGCTATCAACTGGGGATTGGTTTCGGGCAAAACAAATACCATCTATGCGTGGGATACTCCAATGCCAAACGGCGATGAACCAAAAGTTTGGTTCCACGATATTTTCAGGAAAGATGGAACGCCGTATAGTGAAAAAGAAATACAACTGATAAAATCTTTAACAGGAGTGAAGCAGCCGACAGTGAAGAAAAGTAATAAGTAATAAGTGATAAGTAATAAGACAGAGCGCATCCCTCTCCTTCGGAGAGGGGTTGGGGTGAGGCCTTAGTAAACAAACAAATTAGTCTGATTTTCATTTACGAATAAAGCAATCGAACAATAACGAATAAACTCAATCAACATGATAAAACCGAGCCGCCTGATTAAACTCTTTATCCTTCTTGTATTTTCTTCTCCATGCTTTGCGCAGGTTCATAAAGCGCCGGCTTATCCGCTCATTACGCATGATCCTTATTTTAGTATCTGGTCCATGAACGATACTTTAAATGCTGCTCCCACCAAACACTGGACTGGCGCTGATCAATCCATGATCGGACTGATAAAAGTGGATGGAAAAACTTACAGGGTTATTGGAACTGAAGGGAAAATTTATCATAATATTTTGCCAACCAGTGATGATCAAAATTATTCGGTAAAGTATGTTGAAACAGAACCGCAGAATGGATGGGAAGATGTTTCTTTCGATGATTCCAAATGGGAAACAGGAGAGGCTCCATTTACAAGTAATAAACGAAAAGAAGGTACTTTATGGAACAGCCACGATTTATGGACACGCAGGGTATTTAACCTCGATAAAACCATTTTCAGTAATCTTTTTCTAAAATTAAACCACGATGATAATATTGAAGTGTATCTGAACGGACAGCAAGTGTATCAGCATACCGGCTGGATTCATAAATATGAATACATCCCATTGGATCCTCAAAAATTGAATTTGAAAAAAGGAAAAAATGTGCTGGCGATTCATATAGCCAATACAGCCGGCGGCGCATTCCTGGATGCCGGGATTGTGTCAGAGCCGGAGATGAAAAAGAATCTTTCCGAGATAAGAGCGGAACAGACAAATCTCACTATGAATGCTACTCAAACAATTTATGATTTTACATGTGGTGCTGTGGATGCGACCATTACTTTTACTTCACCTTTACTGCTGCAGGATCTTGATCTTCTTTCGCGTCCTGTTTCTTATGTTACTTATTCTGTAAAAGCAAATGATGCAAAATCGCACGATGTTCAGCTTTACTTCGGTGCTTCTACTGATATTGCGGTAAACACTCCTTCGCAGGAAGTGGTTACCACAAAATATAATTTGTCTCAATTAAATATTTTAAAAGCAGGAACAAAAGAACAACCGGTTCTGCAAAAAAAAGGCGATGATGTGCGTATAGATTGGGGTTATATGTATGTGGCAGTTCCCGTTTCGGCAAAAGCTACGCAGTACGTCAGCTCTGCATTACAGGCAGAATCTTCTTTCATTTCAAAAAAAGAAAATACAACCGCAACTTCTGGTAAAAATCTTTTTTTAAACACTTCTGTTGATCTCGGCAAAGTCGGCACGCAGCCAAAAGAGCAATTCTTTATGTTAGGATATGACGACATTTATTCTGTTCAATTTTTTCATAAAAATCTGCGGCCCTGGTGGAACAGGAATGGTGATCAAACGATAGAAAAACAATTGTCCAAAGCAGCAACGGATTATAAAAAAGTGATGCAACAATGTGAAAATTGGAATAAGAAAGTTTATAATGATTTGCTGAATGCAGGAGGAAAAACGTATGCGGATATTTGCATCATTGCTTACAGGCAAAGCATTGCTGCTCATAAATTATTGCAAAGCCCGCAGGGAGAAATTCTATTTTTATCAAAAGAAAATTTCAGCAACGGTTCCATCAACACGGTTGATGTAACGTATCCATCGTCGCCACTGTATCTGTGTTACAATCCCGAACTGTTGGAGGGAATGCTGAACGGTATTTTTTATTATAGTGAAACCGGGCAATGGAAACATCCTTTTGCAGCGCACGATTTGGGAACTTATCCTATAGCCAACGGACAAACATATGGCGAAGGAATGCCGGTAGAAGAATCAGGAAATATGGTCATTCTTGCCGCTGCAATTGCCAAGGCAGAAGGCAATGCTGATTATGCAAAAAAACATTGGCAAACATTAACCACATGGACAAATTATCTGCTAAAAGAAGGGTTTGATCCGGTGAGTCAGTTGTCAACGGATGACTTCGCCGGCCACCTCGCACGCAACGCCAATCTTTCTGTAAAGGCGATTGAAGCAATCGGCTTTTATGGAATGCTTGCAAAAATGCTGGGGAAAAACGAAGTGGCGGAAACGTACACTGATTCTGCAAAAAACCTGGCAAAACGCTGGATTGTTATGGATGATGAAGGTGATCATTTTGCTTTGACGTTTAATAGAAAAATGAACTCATGGAGCCAGAAATATAACATGGTTTGGGATAAAGTTTTGGACTTGAATTTATTTCCAAAAGAAGTGTATGAAAAGGAAATAAAATATTATTTAACCAAACAAAATGAATTTGGTTTGCCGCTCGATAGCCGCAAGACTTATTCAAAAAGCGATTGGATTACATGGACAGCAACGCTAGCCGGCAACCGGCAAAACTTTGAAGCTTTTATTGCGCCGGTTTTTAAATATACACAGGAAACGCCGACGCGCGTTCCCATGAGCGATTGGTACGAAACAACGAATGGAAAGCAAGTTGGTTTCCAGGCCAGGAGCGGGGTAGGAGGTTATTTTATGAAATTGCTGGAGGTGAAATTGAATAAGTAATGTGTCAATGTGAAAATGTGCAAATATGAAAATGGAGATTCGGATTATTTGTCTGTTTACTGATAGACTATTGAATTTATTTCAGAGCGCGTCCATCCTCCTAAGGAGAGGTGTTCGGCAGAGGTTTTTCAGTAAACGAACAATTAAGTCGTTTTTTGGGTTTATTTTTTTTATAATTTTCAGCAATGAAATGTTAGCACAATCACCGCAGGAAATCTACAAAGAAAGAATTGACACGCTCAATAAAAATGTCTGTAAATATTTTTATGATTCTGCAAATTCGCTTTATTATGAAACAATTCATGTGCGACCGACAGAAAAAAAACATTCCTATTTATGGCCGTTATGTGCTTTAATACAAGCCGCGAATGAAGAAGAAAAAGTGTTTCCCGGCAAAGATTTTATGTCGCCTGTAATGAAAGCCATTCGGCAATATTACACTACCATTCCGCCGGCTCCTGGCTACCAGGCTTATGTTACAAAAGAACAAAAAGATTCGCGTTTCTACGACGACAATCAATGGATTGCTATTGCTTGTTTGGATGCATACAATCGCACCAGGAATGGAAAATATTTACAGGTTGCCAAAGAGATTTATCGTTTTATGATGACCGGCTTTGATACTTTATCCGGGGGCGGAATTTATTGGAAAGAAGGTGCAAAAAATTCTAAAAACACCTGTTCGAACGGGCCGGGGATTATTACGGCCCTTGAATTGTATAAAATTACGAATCAACAAAAATACCTTGACACTGCAATGCTTTTATATCATTGGGTTAATACGCATTTGCAATCTCCTGATGGGCTTTTTTATGATAATATAAAAGTGCCTTCTTTAAAAATTGATTCAGCAATTTATACTTACAATACAGGAACCATGCTTCAATCAAATGTGTTGTTGTTTTCGATCACAAAAGATAAAAAGTATTTGAAAGAAGCGAAACGCATTGCATCCGCTGCTGAAGATTATTTCTATAAAAAGAACAGGTTGCCGGTAAATTATTGGTTCAATGCGGTATTGCTGAGGGGAGAAATTGCTTTATATAAAATCGATAAAAATAAAAAGCACATTGATTATTTTATAAATGATTCTAACAGAATTTGGAATGAAGAATGCGAACATGGGTTGATTGGAAAAAATGACAGAAGAAAAAAATTAATTGACCAGGCAGCAATGATCGAAATTTATGCAAGGCTTGATGAAGTTAAAACAAAATGAAATTCCGGGTTATTTGTAAGTTTACTGCAAAATCGTGCAGTATGAAAAGTGTAAAACATTTAATAGCCTTCCATAGTGAAACTTAGTGTTCTTTGTGCCTTTGTGGAAATGTATTTTAGCAATAAGATTTTGTGCTAAAGCTGATGAAATATGAATCAGCATTATTTGTAGGGTTTATTGAAAAGTTATTTCTGAAAAATAATTCTTTTTACCAAAAAAATTAAACAATACGAAATGAAAAAAATCGCCGTGATATTGTCTGCATTTGCAATTGCATCTCTCGCTGCCTGCAACAGCTCCAACTCTTCAAAAGAAACAAAGACAGATTCCACATCAACCAGCTCGCGTCCAACTTCTGTCGATTCTGCAGGAAATCATTTAAACCCGGATAAAAAGAATTTTGAAGCAACCATTGATGGCAAACAAACGGATTTGTATGTTTTGAAAAATCACAATGGAATGGAAGCGGCTTTTACAAATTATGGAGGGCGTTTGGTAAGTCTCCTCGTTCCGGATAAAAATGGAAAAATGACGAATGTTGTCGTTGGGTTTAACAGTGTTGAAGGTTATGAAAAATCGACCGAACCATATTTTGGGGCGACGATTGGACGTTATGGAAACCGCATTGCCAAAGGAAAATTCACACTTGATGGTAAACAATACCCGCTGTCCATCAATAATGGCCGCAACACATTGCACGGTGGTAAAAAAGGATTTCAATATGTCGTTTGGGATGCAGATAAATTGAATGATTCTACCATCCGGTTCAGTTATTTATCGAAAGATGGTGAAGAAGGTTTTCCTGGAAACCTGAAGGTGAAAGTCACTTATTCATTAACCGCGGATAACGGCTTGAAATGTGAATATGAAGCAACAACTGATAAACCAACCGTCGTGAATTTAACCAACCACGCCTTTTTTAATTTGAATGGAGAAGGCAGCGGAACGATCTTAAATCATACCGTACAAATTTATGCGGATAAATACAACCCCATAGATTCTGAATGGATTCCATTAGGGCCGATTGCAACAGTGAAAGGAACGCCTTTTGATTTTACAACACCAACAACAATTGGAGCACGTATAAACGATGACAACCAACAATTGAAAAACGGAAAAGGATATGATCACAATTTTGTGCTGAATGGAACCAAAGTAAATGGATTAAATCATGCAGCAACGGTGGTAGGAGATAAGTCCGGCATTATCATGAACATTTACACAGAAGAACCCGGCTTACAGTTTTACAGTGGTAATTTTATGCTAAGCAAAAACACCTTCAGCGATGGCAGCAAGGACGATTACAGAACTGCCTTCGCCATGGAAACGCAACATTTTCCTGATTCGCCGAATGAACCATCTTATCCATCTACAGTTTTGAAACCGGGGCAGGTTTATAAAACATATAGCTTGTATGATTTTTCAACGGTAAAATAAACATGGTATTTTCAAATTCTATCAGGATGCGTAAAATCATTTTCGTGGTTATTTATTCGTTTACTGTAAACATCAGTTTTGCTCAAACCTATACCAATCCTTTGCTTCCATCAGGCGCGGATCCGTGGGTTACGTACCAGGATGGATATTATTACTATACAAATACCACTGCCAAAAATCTTACTTTATGGAAAACAAAAAACATGGGTGATCTGCAAGATGCAGAAAAAAAAGTAGTGTGGACTCCGCCACAAAAAGGACCATATTCAAAAGAAATCTGGGCGCCTGAAATACATTATTTGCAGGGTAAATGGTATGCTTATTTTGCTGCCGACAGCGGCAATAATTTTACGCACCGGATTTATGTTTTGGAGAATGCTTCCAAAGATCCTTTGCAGGGAAGCTGGACGATGAAAGGTGAATTAAATCTCCCCGGAAATAAGTGGGCAATTGACGCAAGTGTTTTTCAAAACAAAGGAAAAATGTATGTTATCTGGAGCGGATGGAAAAGCGATGTAAATGGTGAGCAGGATATTTTTATTGCCCGGTTAAAAAATCCATGGACAGCAGAAGGCATGCGGGCTTTAATCTCTGCACCAACGTATAAATGGGAAACGAACGGAGATTTACACAATCCAAACGATGTAAAGCATGTTAACGTGAATGAAGGTCCGGAGATCTTAAAGCACGGTGACAAAATATTTCTAATCTACTCTGCGAGTGGCTGCTGGACCGACTATTATGCGCTGGGCATGCTGACTGCAAATGTAAATGCAGATTTATTAAAAGCTTCTTCATGGACAAAATCTGATCACCCTGTTTTCAAACAATCACCCAAAAATCATGTGTATGCAACCGGCCACAATTCATTTTTTAAATCGCCCGATGGAAAGGAAAATTATATCCTATATCATGCCAACAGCGCTCCTGGTGAAGGTTGCGGCTGGCATCGTTCACCACGTGCACAAAAGTTTACCTGGAATGCAGATGGCTCTCCCAATTTTGGCGAGCCTGTGGCTGCAGGAGTGGAATTGCCTCTTCCATCCGGAACGGAGGTTTCAAATGATACACGGAAAAATCCGGTGCTCGATATTAATTTTCCAGATCCAACGGTGATAAATATCAATGGTACTTATTACGCTTACGCCACAAACAGCATGCATAATGGTAAAATGAATAACATTCAAATTGCCTCTTCGAAGGATTTATTCAATTGGAAATATGGGGGCGATGCGTTGCCACAAAAACCGGTGTGGGCAAGCGATACCCAACGTTTCTGGGCACCGGATGTGCTATATGATTCTACTATTAGTGAGTATGTAATGTTTTACAGTGCGCAGAATAATGATACAAGTCTGAATATGGGTATAGGCGTTGCTTTTTCCAAAAATCCAACAGGTCCTTTTCATGATTCAGGAAAACCTATTTTGCAGGGAAAGGATTTTAAAAATATTGATCCGATGGCAATGATTGATCCTCAAACAGGAAAAAGACTGTTGTATTGGGGCTCTGATTTTGCACCGATAAAAGTTCAGGAATTAAATGATAACTGGACCGGTTTTAAAGAGGGGTCTGTCGCTACTCCTGTCATGTATCCTGGCGTAGAAAAAGATTATACTAAACTGGTTGAGGGCGCATGGGTAGATTATCATGATGGAAAATATTATCTGTATTATTCAGGAGATAATTGTTGCGGAGATAATTCAAACTATGCGGTTATGGTAGCACGTTCTAAAAATGCTTTTGGCCCATTTGAACGATTGGGCGAAGCAAACGGAAACGGCAGCAGCGTTATTCTTCTAAAAGACAGTATCTGGACCGCGCCCGGACACAATTCTATTTTCAAAGATAACAATGGAAATTCATGGATTGCTTATCATGCCATTTGGAAAAACGAAGCAGAAACAGAAAGAGCAAAACATGAAAATAAGTACGTGAGACGGGTAATGTGTATTGAACCGGTGATATATACAAATGGCTGGCCGGTCGTTGAAAAAAAATATTAATTCGAAATAAAGCCTGATGGTTTGTCTGGTGTCTTGTTTCTGTTGCAATGAGCGTGACAAAATGAAACAGAATGAATATATTTTGAAACATTATGTGGAAATCTATAACAGATTCGTTGTATTTTTCGGATTGTTTAGAAAAACCATTACTTTTTTCAATTGACATTTTACATGATTGCAAATACAAAGGTTGGCCGCCTTGTTTCTATACTCTTGTTATTATTTATAACCACAAATATCGATGCGCAACAGGGCAAAACACTATTTAATTTATTGCCTGCTTCGCAAACAGGTATCAATTTTAAAAACCAGCTTTTTGAAAACGATTCGCTCAATATTTTGAACCAGGCAAATATTTACAATGGTGGCGGAGTAGGAGTTGGAGATTTTAACCGCGATGGATTAATGGATGTTTATTTTGCCGGAAATATGGTTTCTAATAAACTTTATCTGAACAAGGGATCATTAAAATTCAGCGATATTACAGATGTTGCAGGCGTTGGCGGTGAAGGCAGATGGTGTACCGGTGTTTCGGTAGTTGATATAAATAATGACGGCTGGCCGGATATTTATGTATGTGCCTCTTTTCGAAGCGATCCAAAACTGAGAACCAATCTGCTCTACATTAACCGGGGTTTAAATAAAGATGGCATTCCAACTTTTAAAGAATCTGCGGCGGCGTATGGCCTTGCCGATACAGGCTTTAGCACACAAGCTTATTTTTTCGATTATGACCACGATGGTGATTTGGATATGTATCTCGTTACCAATGAAATTTATGATCCGAAAACACCGATAAGATTTCGGCCGAAGATAACAGATGGTAGTGCTAAAAATACGGACCGGCTCTATCGTAATAATGGAAATGGGACTTTTACCAATGTCTCAAAAGAAGCAGGTATTACCATTGAAGGTTGGGGGCATGCAGCCTGTATTACAGACATTAACAACGATGGCTGGCCGGACATTTATGTAGCCAATGATTTTGTTTCTAATGATCTGTGTTATATCAACAATAGAGACGGAACATTTACCAATCATCTTGATGAATATTTTAAACACACGGCGTGGAACGCAATGGGCACAGATGCGGTGGATATTAACAATGATGGGCTCGTTGATTTTGTTTCCCTGGAAATGCTTCCGGAAGATAACCTCAGGAAAAAGCGGATGTTGAGTGGCAATGAATATTATAATTATGTCAACAGCGCCTTATATGGATATGGGCAGCAGTACGTAAGAAATATGTTACAGTTGAACAGTGGTTTGACTCCGGAGGGGCATCCGGTGTTTAACGATATTGCTTTCATGGCAGGAATATATCAAACCGACTGGAGCTGGTGCCCGCTAATAGCTGATTTTGATAATGATGGCTTCAAAGATCTGATCATCACCAATGGGTTGCCCCGCGATGTTACGGATCTCGATTATGTTGATTATAATAATGGGCAGCGCGGAAGTACGGCCAACTATTCACTCAGCATGACCGACTCGCTGCCTGTGGTAAAATTTTCAAACTATGCTTTTAAAAATACCAACGGTATTTTATTTAAAAATGAAACCAATGCTTGGGGCATCAATACGCCAAGCTTTGCTAATGGCGGAGCTTACGTTGATTTAGATAATGATGGAGACCTTGATTTTATCGTTAATAATTTGAATGATCCTGCTTTTGTGTATGAGAATACATTGTATCATTCGGGAGAAAAATACAAAGAACATCATCTTGTTGTAAGCTTTGAAGGAAGTAAAAATAATTTTGGTGGAGTAGGCGCTACGCTGCATTTATTTTATGAGGGTCAGCAGCAATATTATGAGCAGCATCCTACCCGTGGCTATTTGTCAACTGATGATCCGAGGGCACATTTTGGCCTTGGAAATTATGGAAAAATCGATTCGCTTATTGTGAACTGGCCGGATGGTAAACAACAACTTCTTACCGATGTAAATGCAGATCAATCGATAACAGTTTCTTATAAAAATGCTGTCGAAAAAAATAAGGAAATTAATAATCCTTTTTCATCTGCTTATTTTATCAATACAGGGAAAAATTACGGTATTAATTATAAGCCAAAAGAGACCGATTTTGTAGATTATAATATCCAGGCAACCTTGCCGCATAAGTTAAGCCAGTATGGCCCAGGTATTGCTGTTGGGGATATTGATCACAATGGTTTTGATGATTTTTATGTCGGTGGTTCATCAGGACATCCGGGTGTATTTTTTATGCAGGATTCCAGTGGAAATTTTACACTGGATTCCACCAGGCTGGCAAGAAAAGATGATCCATTGTATGAAGATATGGGCGCTATCTTTTTTGATGCCGATAATGACAACAATCTTGATTTGTATATTGTAAGCGGCAGTTATGAAATACCTCCAAATCATCCCATCAGCAGCGATCGTTTATTTCTTAATGATGGTACAGGACATTTCTTTAAAAGCAGTACGTTGCTTCCTGCTGATTCTGCTAATGGCTCGTGTGTGCGTGCTGCAGATTTTGATGGAGATGGCAAGCTGGATTTATTTGTTGGTGGCAGAGTCGTATCTGGAGCTTATCCCACAACTCCTGAAAGCTTCCTTTTAAAAAATATTGGCGGCAAGTTTATTGACGTTACCGATAAATATTGTCCGGAACTGAAACACATCGGGATGGTAACAGATGCGTTATGGACAGATTTTGACAATGACGGCAAAGTAGATTTAATTGTAGTAGGAGAGTGGATGCCGGTAACTTTTCTGAGAAACACCGGGCATTCATTTGAAATTGTAAAAACCGGGATTGAAAATCATACTGGTTGGTGGAACAGCATTGTTGCCGGTGATTTTGATAACGATGGTGATATGGATTATATCGTTGGCAATCTCGGCCTCAATTCTAATTATACTGCTACTCCTGAAAAACCGATGACCATTATCGCAAAAGACATTGATAACAACGGTTCTGTTGATCCAATGGTTTTTTGTTATTTGATGGCTCCCGATAAAACTTACAAACCTTATCCGATGTCATCAAGAGATGATATAGTGAGCCAGGTGATCGGCATGCGTAAAAAGTTTGCCACTTATAAAGCGTATGGATATGCTACCATGCACGATATCTGGAGCGATAGGGATTTAAAAGATGCCATAGTAATGAAAGCTACTGATATGCAAAGTTCTTATATTGAGAATAAAGGCAATGGACATTTTTCTATAAAACCATTGCCATTGCAGGCACAGGAAGCGCCGGTGTACGGAATGAAAAGTGAAGATATAGACGGCGATGGAAACCTGGATGTGATAACGGTTGGCAATGATTATGGTATGGATCCCGCCAGTGGAAAGCATGATGCTTTTATGGGTTTATGTTTAAAAGGAGATGGTCATGGCAATTTCAACAATATTGATTTACAAAAAAGCGGGTTCTTTGTAAACGGTGATGCTAAAGGTTTAGCAACAGTGCATACGGCGAAAAATGAAGATATCATTATTGCTACTCAAAACCAGGACAGTCTGATGGTTTATAGTAAGAATCCTATTTACAAACAAAATATTTTGAAATGGATTGACCTGCAGCCCGATGATTTTTATGCTGATATAATTTTTAAAGACGGCAAAAAGAGAAGAATAGAATTTTATTACGGTTCGACTTATTTGTCTCAATCTTCAAGAAAATTACGGGTAGATAAAAACTATAAAGAAATTACGATAACCAATTACCAGGGAAATAAAAGGAAGGTATTATGAATCGCACCATTTTAATATTAATAACGCTAATGTTTTTCTGCTTTTATGGAAAGGCAGATACTCCTGCATGGAAAAATAAAACGGAAGATGCTAATTATATTCATAGGACTATCAAGAAGATAACTGACGTAATGGTCTATGATATATATTCACCGCCCGTAGCTGCAAGGACTTATGCATACATTTCGGTGACGGCTTATGAAACCTTGAGACATGAAAACTTAGATTACATAAGTTTTGCAGGCCAGCTGCATGGTTTGCAAACATTACCCGAACCTGAAAAAGACAAAGAGTGTAGCTTCACTTTAGCTGCTGTTCATGCTGTATTCGCAGTTGCTAAATCACTGGTAATTTCAGAAGAAAAAGTAGATGAGTTTGAAAAAGAAATGATGAAAGAATTTAAAAAAGATGGAATACCCCCGAATGTGTTTGATAATTCAATTGCATTTGGAGATAAAATCGCTAAACAAATTCTTATTTGGATAAGCAAGGATAATTATAGCCATACCCGTTCCCTGCCTGCCTATTCTATAAAATATGATTCCTCAACATGGAAGCCTACACCACCGGTATATATGAAAGCTGTTGAGCCACACTGGAACCAAATGCGCACATTTGTTATTGATTCCGCACAGGCTTTCAAACCTGTAAGGCCAGCTCATTTTTCTATTGATACTTCCAGCGCTTTTTATAAAGAAGCAATAGAAGTGCTGAAACAGGGAAATAGCAATACTTCGGAGCAAAGAAATATTGCTGATTTCTGGGATTGCAATCCTTTTGATGTAACACAGAGAGGCCACGTGATGTATGCGACTAAAAAGATTTCTCCTGGGGGGCATTGGATGAACATAATCAGGTTGGTTTGTGAGAAAACAAATGCAGGACCCGTTAAATCTGCTGAAGCGTATGCGTGTACGGCTGTTACGATTCATGATTGTTTTGTTTCATGCTGGGATGAAAAATACAGGAGCCTGGTTATGCGTCCTGAGACCTATATCAATAAATATATCGATCCGGCATGGCGCCCTTTTCTACAAACGCCTCCCTTCCCTGAATATATGAGCGCACACAGTGTAATATCGGCCGGAGCCGCGGTGATACTTACCAAATTATTTGGCCCTGGTTTTTCTTTTACAGATTCAACCGAACTTGAGTTTGGAATACCTGCACGACGTTTTCATTCTTTTGAGAATGCTGCATCAGAAGCCGGTATCAGCAGGTTCTATGGAGGGATTCATTATTTGCCATCTGTAAATTATGGATTGGAAGTTGGCAATGAGATTGGAAAATTTGTTGCAAAAGAAATAAAGACGAGAAAATAGTGAAAAGTTTGGTTACAGTTAAGTGTTTACATTTATCTCACAATTTCGGCCGTCTCATTTAATTCATACAATTTTTGGCGGTAATTACCTTTACGGCTTACGCTTAATTTGTTGCATGGGATAAGATTTCAACCCAACTATAATGACCTTTTTCAAAATTAATGTCATAGCTATTGTCTTCAAATAAGCGCGCCGGCTTTATAGGATTGCCGTATATTTTACAGGAAACATCGAATTGTGTTAAGGGCTTAATGTATTCAACCGGCTTTGCCAAAGGTAATATGGTATTGTAGAAGTATATTTTCCAAAATGTGAATGGTTCGAGTTTAATACAAATAAAAAATATCAAGGGGAACGGAAATATGCCATACACATGAGTCTTGATAAAGTTCCCATGTTTTTGAAATTCCACAGGTACTCTTTCTAATTTTCTTTAACAATCTTTAAAAAATAAAGTGTTATAGTTCACTTTTTTACACAGTTCCAAGGTGGATTTTTTCTTCTTTCAGCGTCTAATGAATTGAAAAAATTAAAAAATTAATTTTATGAAAAAGATACTAATAATCATGATGTCATTAGCCCTGGTATCAGGCGCTTATGCTCAAAAAGGCGGTTTTTATCGTGGCCACACAAGAGTCATTATTACGCCGGCAATCGGTTTTGGTTATGGTTATGGTTACCCTTATTTTAGTTATGGATTTGGTTATCCTTTTTTTGCTTACCCTTATGGATATGGCCTGGCTCCCAATTATTACAGATCCTCAAGAGCATTGGATGGCCAGATAGCCGCTATTCGCGCTGATTACAGCTATAGAATAAAAGCAGCAAGAAAAGACAAAAGTGTATCTAAATCTGAAAGAAAACAGAATATTCTTGCATTGAAATCAGAAAGAGAAAAAGCCATAGCTGATGCCGAATTGAACTATCGTGAAAGAAGGATGAATATGAATCAAAATCGCGGTATGAACAATAATCAGAATCCAGGAACCAATAACACGCAACCCGGAACAAATAATAATCAAAATTTCCAGCAGCAGGACTATCAGGGATCTTAATGTAATGGCTGCCTTATCTATTTACCAATTGGTGCGGATTAGCATATCTGTACCAATTTTTTTTGGAGTTAAATGCAGCGTAACGCGCAAGTTTTGATTGTATATTTTGCATAGTACCTTTGATTCATGCAAAAAAATTATGCTTCATTAATTTTCGGAATTATCATAGGCCTTATTCTTGGTCTTTTTATTGGAAAACAACTGTTCGAATCACATTATGTCAAAAGCAATACGCCGAGCATTGCGCAGCCTTCAAACAATGCTCAGCAGGAAAATGCAGAATCAAATAATGTTTTCAAAAACAATACTGTCATTCCGGCAAAAGTTTATGAAGTTTTGAAATACATCCAGGCGAATCATCATGCGATGCCGGGATATGTGGGTGGAAGTGTTTTTTCAAATCGTGAGAAAATTCTGCCGCAGGTTGACAGCAGTGGTAATTCTATTCAATACCAGGAGTGGGATGTAAATCCTAAAATTGCGGGCCAGAACCGTGGCACAGAACGGATTGTAACCGGAAGCGATGGCCGGTCGTGGTACACCGCAGATCATTATCAAACTTTTATTGAAATAAAATGAGTGCTATTTCGAAAATTTCACAATCCTATTTTACTGAAAATAACATACGTTATGTATTTATAGATGGAAATACGTGTACAAACATTGAGCAATGTTACAAAACATTGCAGCAACAACTTTCTATTCCCGATTATTTTGGGCATAATCTGGATGCACTGGAAGAAGTGTTAGGCGACCTGGATTGGGTTGTGGAATCAACCATTAAAATCATTCTTTTAAATTCGGACGCATTCTTATCGGAGGATAAAAAAAAGAAAACTGTTTTTCTGGACATTCTCAATTCAGTTAAGAATGAAAAGATGGAGATTATTTATTTGGACTAACATTTCCCGCATCAGCTAAAACTTATTCTTCCACATCATACTTTCTACAGGCCTGTCCGGCTGGTGACTGTATTTCGCGTTTTTCTTGGAATCATATTTTACTTCCACTTCCCCTTCTACCGGAAAATAAATTAATTGTCCAATCGGCATGCCGGTATAAATTCTCACAGGGATTTTGCACGAGATTTCTAATGTCCAATGTCCGCAAAATCCCACATCTCCTTTGCCCGCAGTCGCGTGAATATCACTACCAAGGCGTCCGGTAGAAGATTTACCTTCAAGAAAAGGAACATGAGCATGAGTTTCAGTATATTCCAGTGTAACGCCCAGATATAATTGAGTTGGCTGCAATACGTATCCTTCTTCAGGAATTTCAAAATACTCAATTTCATTGTGTTTTTTTGCATCGAGGACTTTATCTTTATAAACGGCCAAATTTTTGCCCAGGTGCACATCGTAACTATTGCTGCCTAATTTATCCCGATGATAGGGTTTGATAATGATCGTATTGTTTTCTATTTCTTCCAGAATTCTCTTATCAGATAAAATCATTTAATTGCGGTTATTTTTACAGTTGCAAAATAATTCATCAAACTACAAAAGAAGGATAATTTTTTTTAAATGCCTTTGTTTTATCAACATAATATCAACGATTCGGAGCGGCTTGCCGTATGGCATATAACAGAAGATGAAGATTTTTTTTCAAAAAAAGCATTTTCAAAAAAGGAGATGATGCATCCGCATAAAAGGCTGCAACACCTTGCAGGGAGGTATCTTCTACAACTTTTACAACCTGATTTTCCTTTTCATGAAATAAAAATTGCAGAATCTAAAAAACCTTTTCTTATAGATGAAAAGTTGCATTTTTCGATTTCTCATTGCCGTGATTATGCAGCGGCAATCGTAAGCGAAAATAAACCGGTTGGAATTGATGTGGAATTAGTAACCCCAAAAATTCAACTGGTCAAAAACAGGTTTTTGAATGAACATGAACTAAATCTTTCAACATCCATAAACCAGGAAACTCTCATTTCCAACACTGAATTGCTAACACTTTTCTGGAGCGCAAAAGAAGCAATTTATAAATGGGAGGGCAGGGGTGGGCTGAGCTTTAAAAACAACATGAAACTATGCAGCTTATTTTTTGAAAACAGAGAAGGATTTATTCATGCAAGTTTTATAAAAGAAGAAGTATTTGATTTAAAAATTGACTTTAGGTTTTTTGGAGACCTTTGCCTTGCGTGGCTTTGAACTGCTGATATTAAAAATTCAACACCAGTATATTTCTGTGTCGTAGTCAAATTCGATAGCTCCATTCAAATGGTACTTCTCAAAAATTTGTTCCATGACGCCTATCAGTTTATCATGAACTTTTCCTGATTTTGGAAAATAGGACGAAGAATTCAATCTGCCCTTTAATCCGTCTAAATCAAAAGTTTGTTTATTGGCCACACAAAATTTATTCATTTTTTTTGGATGAAAAAAAAGCTCAATTTCTTCATCTCGTATATTCCGGTGATTTACAATTTTATATTCTTCAAGGTTGTTCTTTAATGCATTTTCATATGCTATTTGAAAATCACTTTTTGTATTTCGCGAATTCCAGGCCAAAACAATGTTTCCATCATGTTTAAGGATTCTGTGAAATTCGACTTTACTTTTTTCTCTGTCAAACCAATGAAAAGCCTGTGCACAAAAAACTACATCAATACTGTTTTTAATTAAGGTGGTTTTTTCAGCCGTTCCATTTATACTGGTAAAATTTGAAAAACCTGATAACATCTTTTCCGCTGCTTCGCGCATTTCTTTATTTGGTTCTACACCGATCACGGTAAAACCATTTTTAAGGAAAAGATTAGAAGAAATCCCTGTTCCGGAGCCTATGTCAGCGATGATTTTACTCTGGTTGAGCTTCATTTTTTCTTCTAAATGTTTTACAACTTCCCGGGGATAATCCGGACGAAATTTAATATAATCTTCTACCCGGTCAGAAAACCTTTTTGTGTTGCCTGTCATTCAATTTTTTTATGAATAGCTAAAAGTATTGATGGCTTTAAAGGTAATCATTGCTGATAAGTCAGGAAAGATTTTTCGTGTATTGTAATTTTTTTCTATTACATTTTTTCATCTGTTGAATATTAAATTGTTTGAATCTTACAAATGCTTATTTATTTGATAATCAAAGCTAAAAATAACAAAAAGAGAATTTTTTTGGGTTTTATGAATACTAAATATCACCATAAACATTAATAGTGTGATAATATAACCGAGGCTATTTTTACAAACACTTAACAGTAAGAATAAACACGCTATTGGAATCAATAATAAAACAGGGGTAGGTTTAGGTTTATGCATAATGGCTATTATAAAAAATAGCCATTTTTTATGATTCAACACCTTCATGAAATACCAACAGTTTACCTTTTTTTCTTACTCTGCTCTCTTTTTTGTTCATTTATTTCAGATTGCGATACGCGATCAGTTTCATCTTCAGTACGTTGAAAATCTCTATCAGCGGGATTGTAGCTTTTCAGTGCTTCATCTGTTGGCTTCCTTTTTTTTTCGTTTTTCATGATGTTTTTTATTTTAAAAATCAGCAATTACTGTACCGGTGATTTCAGACTTTTGCTTTGCCTTTCGTATAAAACCTCTTTTTTATTTTAATAAAAATGCCGCCTTTCGATTGATTAGTTTTTCCCAAAAGATATCCATAAGGATGCAGTTCTTCCACATTGTCGCACACTATCTTCACCATGCCGGTTAATGGAATGGCCATAATCATTCCGCCAAGTCCCCAAACCATTTCTCCGAAGATCAGCACCGTAATTGCGAAAAGTGGATTGATATCAACCTCACCGCCAAGAAGCAAAGGCTGGATAATATAAAATTGCGTAAACTGAAGAACCACATAAACAATAAATACTGCAAAAAGCATTCCTCCGCCTCCGGCTTGAGATACCACCATCAACATGGTAAGAATGATGCCGAACAGGCTGCCGATAAAAGGAATCACTTCGAGCAAACCACATAAGGAAGCAAAAAATACAGCATTCCTGACTCCTATAATCGAAAAAGCAATTGCATATAATATCCATAAAACACAAACGAGCAAGGCAAAACCCAACAGGTAATGTTGTGTAGCTTTGCTGGATTCGAGAATGATATGTTCCGTTTTTTGTTTCTGTTCTGGTTTTACGATTTTTAAAATAAACGTTTTTAAATGTCCTCTTGTAAACAGAAGCATAAAAATATATACCAACATAATGACAAAACTGGTTGCAAAATATAATAATGAACCCATCACCGCGCTGATGACTGCTCCAAGGCTACCTTCGTTTTTTCCTTTTAATATTTTTTCCTGGTTGGCAGGAGTGATGCCGACTTTCTGATACACAAATTGTTGTAATTCATCGAGGCGGCGGGTAACGTTTGTTTCTATTTCTGATATATCGCGGCTGATAGCTGTAATTTGCCACACAAAAAAATAAATTACTGCAGCAAGAACAATAAGAAAAATTAAAATACAAAATAAAGAAGCAGGAGCCCGAGTAATCCCTTTGCTTTCGAACCATCTGCAAAGAGGCATAAAAAGTATGGCTAAAAGTCCGCCGAGGGTAAGCGGGAGTAAAATCGCTTTAGCATATATTAATATGGTAAAGGTTAAGAATACA
>JBQCFO010000144.1:0-4550 GCA_051959055.1 Ginsengibacter sp.
ATCCAAACCAATATGCGCCTGAATCTTTTTCAGTTGAGGTAAAATTGCCGGTACCAACTTCCCTCACATCCGTATTTCTCCAATACGCTTCACCGATGATAGATCAGTTGTACCGAGAAGGAAGTTTATATTTAAAAGCAGGAATTATTTTAAGCGGCCTCACTCCCGAAAACACTGTGCAATACAATCTTTTTATGGAAACCGAAACAAAAAATCAAAAGAAATTAATGGGAAAAATGGATAATATTAATTTCAGCATGCGCAATGACGCCATCAAATTCGCTTCTTCCGGCATATTAAGAAACTGGCGTATGCGGCAAGATTTTATTTCGCCCAGATATACTTCAAGATGGGAAGAATTGAAGGAAGTGATATAATTCAATTGAAAATCCAAAGAAAAGTGTTACTAAATTCTGATTTTACGTACAAATTATTCTTATAAATATTCTATTCCTGCCAAAGCATTCGCTCAGCAAACAGACAAATAAGGTACATTTCTGTTTTTCGACAATGATTACTATATGCCCTGCAAATGACTTTTAGTAAATTTGCAGACAGGAGTTCCTATCAAGCCGGATTTTTCATCCCGAAATATCTCTCAGGATTCTTTAAATGATGCAATATGAGCAGTAAAAAAACTTTGGTATTGGGCGCATCTGCAAATCCAGCCCGCTATAGTTATCTCGCAATAAATATGCTGCGTGAAAAGGGCCATGATGTAGTGGCAATAGGAAAACATACCGGAAAAGTGAACGAGGTGGAAGTTCATTCAGATCAGGAACCAATTGAAAACCTGGACACGGTGACGCTTTATCTGAACGCCAATAATCAAAAGGCCTATTATGATTATATCTTTTCTCTAAACCCAAAGCGAATCATTTTCAATCCTGGCGCAGAGAATCAGGAACTGGCTGCACTTGCAAAACAAAAAAACATTTTTGCCCAACAAGCCTGTACGTTGGTTTTACTAAGCACCGGACAGTATTAGTACCTTATTTTTGAGTACTTTTTCGCAACTTTTCCGTATTTCAGCTAACTTTTTTAGAAAAGTAAAATAATTGACAAGGATTGTCGTTTTATGCTCATCCAGGTTTATAAAACGTAAAAATCCATCTATGAAAATCATGCATAAAATGCTGGCTTTATGCCTCATTCTTACTTCATACTCATTGCAGGCTCAAATCCTTACATCCAACAGGCAGAATTATTTCAATAGATATTCAGGAAAATTACCGGCGGCGACCAGTGAACTGGATAAGGCATTTACAACACCTGAAGGAGGAAAAGTAAAACTGGATTTTGGTGATTTTACTTTTAATGGAGTAGTTACTTCTTCTATAAAAAGATATGACAACTTATACAGTGTTATTGTAAAAGCTCCTGGCCTGAATAATACATTACTGGCTATTTCTAAAAGAATAAACGAAGATAAAACCGTTTCTTATGTAGGCCGCATCATTAATGAAAAATATGCCGATGGTTTTGAACTGAGAAAAGATAACAGCGGCTATGCTATGAATAAAATAAGAACAGATGCAATGATAGAAGATTATTAATCTTAATAAAACCGTTACCCTAAAAACGGCAATCATCCAAAAACCATTTACCATGAAAAAGCTTCTACCACTATTCTTAACCCTGACTATTCTGATGTCTTTAAAATCGTATTGTCTTCCTAAATTGAGCAGTTTCCCTTCCGCTAAAGCCACGATATTCCTGGATTTCGATGGTCAAACGGTGAGTGGAACGTCCTGGAACGGAGGAGCTACATTTTATTGCGCCCCTGCTGCTTTGACAGATGCGCAGATTACAGAAATTTTTAACCGTGTATCGGAAGATTACAGGCCCTTTAATATCAATATTACTACGGATTCGACCGTCTTTTTATCAGCGCCTTTGGCCCAAAGAATCAGGATAATTGTGACACCTACAAGCGGATGGTATCCTGGCGTTGGCGGTGTTTCATTTACAGGCTCTTTTATCTGGGGCGATGATACTCCAGGGTTTGTTTTCCCTGATCGCCTGAACAATAGTCCTAAAATTATTGCAGAATGCTGTACGCATGAAAGCGGCCATACTGTAGGTCTTTCACACCAGGCAAAATATAACGGAACCTGTACTTTGGTTTCTACCTATAATGAAGGTAACGGTACGGGTGAAATAAGTTGGGCTCCGGTCATGGGCAACAGCTATTACCGCAACTTATCGGGATGGAATAACGGCCCCACACCAAACGGATGCACATCAGACCAGGATAATCTTTCTATTATTACTACAAGAAACGGTTTTACCTATCGTGTGGATGACCATAGCGATGATCCAAATGTAAACCCTACTTCTATCAAAATTGTAAACTCACAGTTTGCCACCGAAGGAATTATTAGTACCAATACGGACAAAGATGCATTTAAAATAAACCTGCCAAAAGACGGAAGGCTGCAACTAAATGCGGATCCATTCTCAGTCGGGCCAAATAATGAAGGAGCAGATCTGGACATTCAGCTAACGTTGCTCAATTCAAACCGGCAGGTTGTAAAAGTGTACAATCCTGAAGATAAATTGAATGTGGCTATTGATACGAATATGATAGCCGGTGATTATTATGTGGTGGTAAATGGAACAGGAAATGCAAATACGACCAATTATGGCAGTCTTGGCTCATATAGAATTGCGGGAGTGTTTTCTCCACTCACGGTTCTGCCCATCAGCCAGGTGTTATTGGCAGGCGAATCTTCCAAAGGAAAACACAATTTAAGCTGGAGCATTATTTCTGATGAGCCTGTCAAAAATATATCATTGGAAAGCTCGCCGAATGGTTCCATTTTTAATAACCTGACAACCGTGGAGGTAACAGACAAAAGTTTTAATTATGCCCCATTAAGCAATCAAAATATTTTTTACCGTCTGAAAGTAACATCCATCACAGGACAGGTAGTTTATTCAAATATTATTCCTTTGAAACCGGTAGAAAATGAAGCAAATTCATTGTGGGTAAGTACTTTGGTAAACTCCGAAATAACGATAAGATCTGCTCAAAAATATCAGTATCAATTAGCCGACATGAGCGGCAAAATTATCAAAACAGGTACCGGCGATGCAGGACTGACCACATTAAATATTAATAATTCTCCCAACGGAATTTATATCATGCAAATCATTTGTAACTCCCAAAGAACAACCCAAAGAATTGTAAAACTGTAAGGTAGATTCATGTGTAAGTTAGGGGCTAGCGTTAGGGGCTGGCCCCTTTTTTTTAGAGAGGTTGCCATTAAAATTGCAAACCGAAAATAAGAATCTGCATTATTTCTTTGTTTACTAATGATATTTTTTGCATCAGCACATTGGCACATGAGTACATTTCCTGAAGGGATACTTCCGACACTTTTCACGTTTTCACATTTTCATATTATCTTTCACCATTCAATTATTCCTCTTATCGCACAAAAGTTTACTTTATCATCAAATGAAAGACTAAAAAGCCGGAAAACCATTCAACGGCTTTTTAAAGAGGGAACATCCTTTTCAAATTTTCCTTTCAGAATCATTTATGTTGAAGTTGAAGATTCAAATAAAGGTTTGCAGGCAGGATTCACGGTAAGCTCCAAAAATTTTAAAAGAGCAGTGGACAGAAACCGGATTAAAAGATTGATGCGTGAATCTTATCGTTTACAAAAAAATGAATTGAAAGATTTTTTAATAGAAAATCATAAAAGCCTTGCCGTTTTTTTTGTTTATACAGGAGCCGAGGTCCCTGGTTATGATTTGGTTTTTATGAAAATAAAAATAGCCCTTGAGAGGCTTGAAAAATTGCTAAAAGGATCTTCATAAAATCAATTCCCGATGGATAAAGAACGGCTATCTGTTGATAAAAAAGATTCCGCAATATTTATTGTTTTATTGAATATCATTTTTTTAAAAATAAAACAACCTTAGCATTATTTTGACGCTAAAGTTGTTTGAAATATTCAACAGCTCAATAATAAATAATTCAGTACTTCAATAATTAATTAGGCATTCACCTCTTGCTGTTTCACTAATTCTACTTCACACGCAATATTCACCGTATCTCCTACCAATACGCCGCCACTTTCCAGCACTGCATTCCAGTTCAATTCCCAATCCTTACGGTTTACTTTTCCGGTAATGGTAAACCCGGCTCTTTCGCCGCCCCAGGGATCTTTTTGAAGGCCGCCAAATTCGACTTGCAGCTTAATTTTTTTTGTAATTCCTTTAATGGTCAAATCGCCCCATAGCTCGTAATCATCTTCGCCGGTTTTTTCAATGGTGTTTGACCTGAAAGTAATTTCTTTATGATGTTCTGTATCAAAAAAATCGGCACTTCTCAAATGCGCATCACGCTTTTCGTCATTTGTTTTCAATGAATTTGGATTCATCCAAAAGTCAAATTCCGCCGTAGTAAAATCATCATCGTTTGTGTAGATGCTTGCATTGTATTCGGTGAAAACGCCTTTTACATTTACGATCATCAGGTGTTTTACTTTAAATGCGATTTCGCTGTGACTGGGATCAATTGTCCATTTTGTTTTTGT
>JBQCFO010000145.1:0-17697 GCA_051959055.1 Ginsengibacter sp.
TTTCATCGAGAAGAATCAGGCTTCTCGGGCTGATATTATTTATAATGCTCGCAGTTTCATTCATCTCTACCATGAAAGTACTTTCGCCGCTGCTGAGATTATCGCTTGCTCCGACTCTTGTAAAAATTTTATCCGTTTGCGGAATTCTTGCTTCTTCGGCAGGCACAAAACTTCCCATGTGAGCCATCAGTGTAATCAAAGCGGCCTGACGCAGAATGGCGCTTTTACCACTCATGTTCGGACCGGTTAAAATGATAATTTGTTGCGATTGCGGATCTAAAAAAATATCGTTTTCGATATACGTTTCTCCCTGGGGCAAATTTCTCTCTATCACCGGATGACGGCTCGCCTTCAGCTCAAGCTCAAGTCCTGTGTGCAGTTCAGGCTTTTTATATTTAAAGTGCAAAGCATTATTTGCAAAACAAATAAGACAATCGAGCACCGCGAAAACGTGTCCATTCAATTGCATCGGCGCAATATAATCCTGCAATTCATTTAATAATTGCTCAAAAATATTTTGTTCGAGCGATATGATTTTATCTTCTGCACCGGTTATTTTTTCTTCATATTCTTTTAATTCAGGAGTAATATATCTTTCTGCATTCGTAAGTGTTTGTTTCCTAATCCAGTTTTCAGGCACTTTATCTTTATGCGTATTCGTTACTTCGAGGTAATATCCAAATACATTATTAAACCCGATTTTTAAAGAAGAAATTCCGGTGCGTTCGTTTTCTTTTTGCTGAAGTTTTAGCAAATGTTCCTTGCCGTTTGTAACAATACTTTTTAATTCATCCAATTCTTCATTCACACCTTTGGCTATTACATTTCCCTTGGAAACCGCTACCGGCGGGTTCTCTATAATCTCTTTAAAAATTTTATCCGCAATATATTTACAGGGATTGAGCGAATCGCCCAATCTTTTTAAATATTCATTTGAAGAAGTTTCGCACCAATCTTTTATTTGTGCTGCAAGTTTTAATCCTTTGCCAATATGCAATACTTCTCTTGGATTTATTTTCTTCAAAGGGATTTTGCTTACCAGTCTCTCTATATCACCTGCCTGTTTTATGTTTTGTGCAATCTTTGTTTTTTCTTCCGGTGATTTGATAAAATATTCAACAAGATTTTGTCTTTCTTCTATAGAGCTGATTTCTGTCAAAGGCAATAACATCCAGCGTTTCAGTAATCTTGCGCCCATTGGAGAAACAGTATTATCCAAAACTTTTAATAATGAATTGCTGTTATCCGAACTGCTTAATAATTCAAGATTGCGAATGGTAAAGCGATCCATCCACAAATAATCTCCTTTATCAATTCTTTGTAGTGAAGTGATGTGTTGAAGATTTGGATGTTCGGTGTCTTTTAAATAGTGAAGAATAGCGCCTGCTGCAATAATTCCGGTTTTCATATTCTCTACACCAAAGCCTTTCAGGCTCTGCGTTCCGAAATGTTTTAATAAAGTTTCGTGCGCATATTGTTCAGTAAAAATCCATTCATCTAAAGTGTAGGTATAGAATTTACTACCAAAATAACTTTTGAAATTTTTTTGTTGATTTCTTTGAAAAATCACTTCTGCAGGATTCAAACTTTGCAATAACTTATCCGCATATTCTTTATCGCCTTCGGCAATAAAAAATTCGCCGGTAGAAATATCCAGAAATGAAATTCCTGCTTTTTCCCGTCCGACCGGGTCATCCGGGCGGGCTTCAATAATATGAAGACCACACAAAAAATTATTTTGATTATGTTCCAGTAATTTATCATTCGTTGCAACACCTGGTGTGATCAACTCTGTTACGCCCCGCTTTACGATTCCTTTTACCGTTTTTGGATCTTCCAGTTGATCGCAAATTGCCACACGGTAACCAGCTTTTACCAGTTTGTGCAAATAAGTATCCAACGCATGATGCGGAAATCCTGCAAGTTCAGGTGCCGTAGCAGAAGCATTGTTTCTTTTGGTAAGTGTAATCCCTAATACACGTGAAGCCGTGATGGCATCCTGTCCAAAAGTTTCATAAAAATCACCCACCCTAAAAAGCAAAACCGCATCAGGATATTTCGCCTTGATGGCATTGTGCTGTTTCATTAAAGGGGTATCTGGAGAGGCCATTTATGATGTAGGATTTTTCGATTTGTGATTTTGTGAATTGTGAATAGTGAATTGTGAAATGTGAATTGTGAAATGCGAATTGATGCCGGTTCAGCAAACGTACAAATAATCGGTATTCTTATTTCCTGTTTTTTTTGTTTTTACAAATCGTTTTACATTTCTAAATTTCTCCATTTCAATATTACATTTTGATACGACTGCCAAATTCAAATGGTAGTGTTTTTAATAATTTAATTTTTTTAAAATCTTTATGTGCAGGATTTAATAAAAAATTTGAATCTCCCGGAACTATTGCTGATGGAACTTTTGAAACAGCCGTTTTACCCACTTTTATCCATTTGTCTCCGATTGATTGTGTATAAGAGATTCTTATAAGTTCTTTCCAGTCTGTTTTTAATCCGGTTATTTTAATTTCCTCGATTTGGATTTCATCAGGTATTTCAATATTCATTTGCCTGAAATTTCTTTGTAAACCTTTTGAATTTCTGTGAACCACATTTTCCAAACAGGCAAGCGCTTTTGATTCAGCTGTATAAATGATTTTTGTGTCTTTTGAATTCCATCGGGCTGGGTTTCCTGAAGCGATTAATTTCTTGGAATATTCGGCAAGAGAAATTCTGTAAACTATCATATTTAAGCAAGATCTCCGTATTCAATTCGTGTTAATTCCTGTGATACAAGCTCAATACCTGTAATCGTTTCAAGCAAATCTTTTGGAACCATATTTCCCAATCCAAATGCAGGCTCAGCCAGCCATTTATTAAATTCATCCACACTTCCAAAAACGTTTTGGCCTTTATCATATAAGGCGAAAAACTTCAATAATTTTTCACTTAATACAGGGTCTAAAGGGGTTTTGTTTTTTTTATAGGAAGTAAATGTTTTGATTGTTTTATTCAATACTTTTTCGACATAAGGAAAAGAAAAATCTGTAAGGGAAATAAAGTCGAAAACGGCCTGTGGCAACAGACCTTTTTTGGAAACCGCAACAAGAGTAATGTTGTCATTATAAGACTTTTGATATTTATTCAAAATTTTTTCATCATTTGCGCCGAAGTCATTCATTATCATTTTTTTTGAAGGTAGGAATTTTTCCTTATTTTTTAGAAAAATTTCCCGGCCGAATTACTAAGAATTAAGAATTAGCACATTTTCACATTAAACTTATTTTTGCAAATTAATGTCCTTTTGATGAGAAAACTTAGCATGGATGAATTGAACCGCAAATCTGTGGATGAATTTAAAGAATCTGAAAAAAATCCGGTGATTGCAATTTTGGAAAATATCCGAAGCGCTTATAATGTCGGCAGTGTGTTTCGGACTGCAGATGCTTTTTTGATTGAATCGATTTATATTACTGGGTATACCGCAAAACCGCCGCATAAAGAAATCACTAAAACTGCTCTGGGAGCGCAGGAAACGGTAAATTGGGCTTATTTTGAAACAACAAAAGAAGCGATTGAAGAGTTGAAAAAAGAGGGATATAAAGTTTATGCAGTCGAGCAGGTAACTGATAGTATTTCTTTAGAAAATCTTGCTGATTTGAATATCGAAAAAATCGCTTTTATTTTTGGAAATGAAGTGAGCGGTGTTGACTATGAAACTATTTCTTTATGCGATGGATGTGTCGAAATTCCACAGTTTGGAATGAAACATTCTTTAAATATTTCTGTGGCTGCCGGGATTGTTTTGTGGGAAGCAGTAAAAATGAGATTATAAATCTATGGAAAATAGCGGTAAATATCTTTTCTATTTAATACTCTGCTGAGTTTATTATGTTTTGTTCAAAAATAAAACCAATCCGGTAATCCCCCATCTTGACCCGATAAGCAGTTTTATAACCTTTTAATTTTTTTAAATTGTTTATGGAAAATAGATTTGGTGCTTTTTGCAACTCTTCAATTAGATCAGCTACCTTCAATTGCATTTCTTTAGAAAGTTCTTTGTCAACATCTTTGTCAAATTGCCGGGTAACAATAACTTTCATTAGCTTCTGAGTTTATGGAGAAATTCATTTGTATCTATTAATTTATCATAATCTGTTTCCTCCATTAATTTTCCTAAAACAATATCTTCTTTATTCTCTTCATTCAAAATCCTACCTTTTATTTTATTTTGCTGAAGAAAGGATTTTACTAATTTCGCCTCTTCCTCATTATTGGTTTGTATTAATATTGTCTCCATTTTCAAAATTTTAATCAAATTTACAAAATTATTTCACGAGATTGTCTGTTGTCAAAATACCGGTAATTAACCTTTTAATCCTTATCTAAAACTTATTCATGCTACGAATAAAAAATTATCTATCGCTGGTAAAATTTGCGCACACCATTTTTGCAATGCCTTTTGCATTTATCGGATTTTTCTATGGACTCAAAATGGTGAATTACAATTTGAACCGACCATGGTGGCTGCTTTTTGTACTTGTAATTTTATGTATGGTATTTGCCCGAAGCGCGGCGATGGCTTTCAATCGCTGGCTCGATGCGGATTATGATGCTATGAATCCAAGAACACAAATCAGGGAAATTCCCGGGGGAATTATTTCCAAAAATAATGCGTTGGTTTTTGTGATTTTTAATTGTGTTGCCTTTATTATCGTCACTTATTTTATCAATACACTTTGTTTTATTTTAGCGCCCGTTGCTTTGTTTGTCATTCTTTTTTATAGTTATACAAAAAGGTTTACACCGCTTTGCCATCTCGTTCTGGGGTTGGGTTTGAGCCTTTCGCCAATTGGAGCATTTATAGCTGTTACCGGAAAATTTGCATTGGTCCCGATATTATTTTCTTTATCGGTTTTGTTTTGGGTTAGCGGATTTGATATTATTTATGCATTGCAGGATGAGGAGTTTGATAAAGAAAATAAATTGCATTCTATTCCTTCATTGCTGGGGACAAAAAGAGCTTTGCGCGTGAGTGAATATTTGCATTTTTTATCTGCTGCTTCTGTGATTGCAGCAGGAATCATTGGTAATTTTTCGATGTTGTACTGGTCTGGCGCCGCTGCGTTTGCATTTTTCCTTTTTTATCAGCATTCGTTAGTAAAACCAAAAGACTTGACTAAAGTGAACCGCGCTTTTTTTTCATCCAATGGAATTGCATCTGTTGCGTTTTGCGTTTTTGTATTATTGGATATTTTTTTATTCTAAACAATCTAAACAATTTCAACTTTCTAAACTCTACTCATTTTGCCTCGAATCCTCTGCATTGATTATGGAAAAAAACGTACAGGCATCGCCGTTACAGATCCTTTGCAAATAATTGCCACGGGCCTTACTACTGTTGATTCTCCCGGATTAATTTCTTTTTTGAAGAAATATTTTCAACAGGAAGAAGTGGAATTAATAGTGATTGGTGAGCCTAAAAATCTGGATGATTCTGATACACATGCAACTCCTTTGGTAAATGCAATCATAAAAAGATTACAAAAGGAATTTCCAAAAATTCCGATAAAAAAAGTGGATGAAAGATTTACATCCAAAATGGCGAAGCAGGCCATGATTGAAATGGGAATGAAAAAAAAAAGACAGAAGAAATAAAAGAACCGTGGATGAGATAGCTGCTACGATTATGTTACAGGAATATATGGGAAGTAATTCTTAAATACTTTACACGTCATATTTTCGTCTGTCTTAAACGAATCTCACCAAATTGCTTCATTTTAAAATAATAAAAAAATTATTTTTTCACTATATTTTTTATGATATGGGTGGTTTTTTAAATTACTTTTAAGAAACCATTTCCACTTGGCAGATTCTTCAATTGTTTGCACTCCATTACAGTAAACCAAGAAATCATCCGTATTTGAAATCTATCAATTGATAGAAATTTTGTGAATACAAACCGCTGATATTTCTTCATTTATTATTCGCTTTTTTCTGGAATTTTTTATTTCTATCGGGCATAAAAATTGTTGCATTTTTTATTAGATTAAAATAATTTTTGATTGATAATATTTTGCAATTAATAAATTTTATAAAATGGAAAAACTTACAATAAAAGTTGAATTAAATGATGTTACCCTGACCGGAAATCTGAACCAATCACCTAAATCACGTGCTTTGGTAATTTTTGCCCATGGAAGTGGCAGCAGCCGTTTAAGTCCACGGAATAATTATGTAGCAGATATTCTGAATCAGCATCAGATAGCTACCTTACTTACAGACCTTTTAACACCCGAAGAAGATGAGGTTTATGAAAACCGTTTTAATACCGACCTATTAACTGACAGGCTCATAAGAGTTACAGAAAAAATGCTGGAGCAAATCGCTTTTGACATTTTACCAATCGGGTATTTTGGCGCCAGTACAGGAGCTGCATCCGCATTAGATGCCGCTGCTTTTCTGGGTGATACCGTTAAGGCAATTGTGTGCCGCGGCGGCAGGGTAGATATGGCTAAAAACTTACCTGAAGTAAAAGCGCAGGTTTTGTTGATTGTTGGTTCTCTCGATTTGCCGGTTATTGATTTAAATCAGAAAGCGTATCAGTCTATACGTACAGAAAAGAAAATGAAGGTAGTTGAAGGAGCTTCTCATTTGTTTGAAGAACCAGGCACTTTGGATGAAGTTGCAAACCTGGCAGCAGATTGGTTTGAATTGCATTTGTGCAATCAAACGCTCACTCAAAATACTCTTTAACATGTATTTCATAAACAGGTTTGACGCGGCTATGCAGCTCTCAAAAAAACTGGAAAAATACCGGGGCCAGAAGGGGGTGATTCTTGCTGTACCGCGAGGGGGCGTTCCTATAGGTTATTATCTTGCGCGTTATCTTGATTTTCAACTTGATTTGTTGATGACAAAAAAATTAGCTCATCCTTTAAACGAAGAATTTGCAATAGGTGCAGTAGGTTTGGAAGATTCGATTATTGAAGAAACAGAGAATGTACCTCCGGAATATATAAAAGAGAAAACCAGCGAAATCCGTGAACAATTAAAAAAAAGGTACAAAGAGTTTATGGGAGAAAAAGAGCCTTTGGATTTGAAAGGGAAAATTGTAATTGTGGTAGATGATGGAATCGCTACCGGTCGTACCATTCTCGCGACGATAAAAATGCTTCGAAGTAAAGAGCCCAAAAAATTAGTGGTAGCGGTTCCTGTAGCTTCCCCTCATGCTGCTGAACGGATTAGAAAAGAAGTTGATGAATTTATTTGTTTATACACTCCGGTCCCCTTTTTTGGAGTAGGAAGATTTTACAAAGATTTTAGCCAGACAACTGACGAGGAAGTTACCGGTTTTTTGAAAGAATTGAATGCGAGAAACAATGTGGCTTAATCATTTTTTTAATTTTTTATCCTGCACATATTCATTTTTGAAGGGATTATTTGACGTCAGTTATTGACATTCATCCAAACTTTTTTTCATGAAAATTTATTAAAATCCTTTTTAGAAAAAACCTATAAAAAAATCTGCCTTAAAAAATACTTGAATCCTTTTATCTTCGTTCTAATGGGAAAGTTTTTAATAATAGGTCTGGGAAATCCTGGAAACGAATATGCACATACCAGGCATAACATCGGATTTGATATTTTGAATGCTTTTGTTTTGAAAAATAATGCCTTTTTCCAATCTGCAAGATTGGCAGAAGTAGCAGAAATAAAATTTAAAGGGAAAATATTTGTTTGTATCAAACCAACTACTTATATGAATCTGAGCGGAAGAGCCGTGAAGTACTGGTTGGATAAAGAAAAAATTCCCATAGAAAATTCTTTGACAATTGTTGATGATCTTGCACTTCCCTTGAGCAAGTTGAGGCTGCGCAAAAGAGGATCAGATGCGGGCCACAACGGATTACGTGATATTCAGAATGTGTTAGGAACGGATGAATATCCCAAGCTTCGTTTTGGGATTGGCAATCAATTTCCAAAGGGCATGCAGGTAGATTTTGTTTTGAGCCGCTGGTTACCTGAAGAATTGCCAGTGGTAAAATTAAAAATCGTAAAAAGTATCCAAATAATTGAAGAATTTGCAACTATGGGAATTGATAGAACTATGAGTGATGTAAATAATCTTACTTTTATTTAATAAATTCTTTTTTAAATTTGTTTTTTATATTTTCGCAAAACCTTTGGAAAGCCCTGACTAAACCTGATTGAAATGAAAATATTTTGTATAGGGCGTAATTATGCCGAACACGCTAAAGAAATGGGCAGTGCCACTCCAGACGAACCCATTATATTTATGAAGCCAAAAAGTGCACTAGTGCAGGGGCATACGCCATTCTATTATCCTGAATTCACAAACGATCTTCATTATGAAGCCGAACTGGTCGTGCGTGTCAGTAAAAATGGAAAATACATACAGGAAAAACATGCTTCAAATTATTACAATGCCATTACAGTAGGTATTGACTTTACCGCCCGTGATATTCAGCAGCAATTAAAGGAAAAAGGCCTTCCATGGGAAAAAGCAAAATCTTTTGATAATTCTGCAGCAGTGGGAAAATTCATTGATTTTACACCGGCAATTGATAAAAAGAATATCAATTTTTCTTTAGCCAAAAATAAAGAAATTGTTCAAAAAGCGAATTCCAGTTCTATGATTTTTTCAATAGATAAAATTGTGGCTAATATCTCCAATTATTTTTCAATTAATATCGGTGATCTTATTTTTACCGGTACACCGGCAGGAGTAGGGGAGTGCCTTGTGGGAGATTTGCTACAGGGTTACTTTGAAAAAGAACTGGTGCTTTCCCTTGAAGTTAAGTGAGTTAATCGCATTGGATCGTTGTACCTGAAGATGCTTTCAACTTTCAACTTTCAACTAAAAGTCTCTCTTATCTTTTCCCAGAATGTTTTATCATTCTTATCAGGCTTCGGTTTGAAATTTTCACTTTCCTGCAAAGTTTCTAAAGCTATTTTTTCAGTTTCGGAAACATTTTGTGGTGTCCACACATTTACCTGTATCAACTGATCGCCTTTCTCATGGCTGTTTATGGAAGGGAAACCTTTGCCTTTTAACCTGAAAATTTTTCCACTTTGAGTTCCTGCTGGTATTTTTATTTTTGCACGCCCATCTATGGTTGGCACTTCAGTTTGAGTTCCAAAAACCGCGTCAGTAAATGAAATATACAAATCGAAAGCAACATTCAATCCTTCTCTGTGCAAGTATGGATGCGCTTCTTCTTCAATTAGAATCACCAGGTCGCCGGCGCCACCGCCGCGTTCGCCCATATTGCCTTTGCCGCTCATACTCAGCTGCATTCCTTCCTGCACACCTGCCGGTATTTCAAGCGTTACCATTTCTTCCCCATATACCCTGCCTTCACCTCTGCATGCTGTACATTTGTTGGTGATGACGCTTCCTTCGCCGTTACAATCAGGGCAGGTTGTAACAGTTTGCATTTGGCCCAAAAACGTATTTTGAACACGCCTTACCTGTCCATTTCCACCGCAGGTTCTGCAGGTTTGAGAACTGTTTTTATCCTTTGCCCCTGAACCACCACAAGTGCTGCAGTAAACATATTTTTTTACTTTGATTGTTTTTGTAGTTCCATTTGCAATCTCTTCATAGTTTACTTTAATTCTTACCCTCAGGTTTGTTCCCCGCACGCCTCTGCTTCTCCTGGAACCACTGCTTCTGCTTCCTCCGCTAAAAAAGCTGCCAAACATATCATCTCCGAAAATATCTCCAAACTGGCTGAAAATATCTTCCATATTCATTCCATGGCCTGAGAAGCCACCACCACCGCGACCAGGTCCAAAAGCACTATGACCAAAGCGATCGTACTGTGCCCGCTTATCTGAATCGCTTAAAACTTCATACGCTTCTGCTGCTTCTTTAAATTTATCTTCTGCCGTATGATCTCCGGGGTTTCGGTCCGGGTGGAATTGCATGGCTACTTTTCGGTAAGCTTTTTTTATTTCATCGGCAGTTGAATTTTTGTTAACTCCGAGAATCTCATAATAATCTCTTTTTGTCATGGTACTTGCCATAATATTTGTTGTGAACTGTCAATAGTAGTTGCTATGGCAGTTCCGGTTATTTTAATTTTATTTTTTATTGAAATTTATTTCCCTACAACTACTTTAGCAAAACGGATTAATTTATCATTTAAAAGGTATCCTTTTTGTAACTCCGCAACCACTTTTCCTTTCAATTTATCATCCACTTCAATTTCTGACACTGCTTCATCCTTTTCTACGTCAAAGTCAGAGTGAAGCGTTTTAATCGGTTGTAATCCTTTTGAGGAGAGTGTTTTTTTAAATTTATCAAACACCAGCAGTATTCCTTCTTTTACACTTTTATCAATATCACTTTCCTGCAATTGTTGTTCGGCTCTGTCCATATCATCCAATACGTCCAACAAGGAAACAATGATATCTTTACCGGCAGTTAGGCGTTGCTCAATTGCCTCTTTTGAAGTGCGTCTTTTATAATTATCAAATTCGGCAAACAAACGGATATACTTATCTTTTTGTTCTGCTAATTCAGTCGTAAGGTTTTCTATTTGGGTATGTTCTATATCCGGAACTATCGCCGAATCTTCTGTCTGCTTATCTGATGTATTCTCACCTTCAGGAATTGAAAAATCATCTGCTTCTACAGGACTTTTAGCTTCATTTTCTTGCATCTTTTTCGATATTTAACTGGTTATAAAATGGGCTGCAAAGGTAGTACAGTCAAACTTTTTGCCAATATTAAATGTTAGACAAAATGACACAAAGAAGCCTAAAATTGTTAAAGGAATATTATTTAATAACCTGAAATTTGCCGGATTCTATGATGTTCCCTTCCTTATCACGTAACTGGAAGATATACACGCCGCGATAAAAATCGGTAAGAGATACGGTTATCTTTTCATCAGTAATTTTTAAATCTTCGATTTTCTTTCCGATGAAATTAAATATTACTAAAGTATAAGATTGATCATAATTTTTGGAGAACTCAAAATTGATAAAACTTGTGGCGGGATTGGGATAGAATTTAACAGTTTTTACTACATCTGAAAGATGCAGAGGTTTTGCCTGAGCATTGCTGTGAAACTGAAAACCTGCAATAAGTATAAATATGTATAAAAATTTTTTCAATAGAACAAAAGTATTAACTAAAATTTGAATCTACAACTTTCACGCCTTTTATATTTATTTGGCAAAATTAACAAACTTATAAAAGCGTTGCATCAGTCTTCATAACGTCAAAGCAGTAGTAATTATTGAAAATTAGATGAATTCTTTTTTCAAAAGTTTAAAATCAAAAAATACAAAATCACTTTTTTTATTGCTTTACTGGGAAAACACTAAAGAAAAAATATCTACAATTTTACAATGTGATGATTTTAAGAATAGAGTCCAATCTGAAATACATGGAAATTAAATCCGAACATTTTCAAGATTTAATCAGGCTTCATACTTGTATATCTGCAGTGCTTACAATTTTTTCATGGTTTTCATTTTTGGTTATTTCCGGTTCTTTTTTGGTTAATAATAAACCAATCATCATAATCAGAGAGGTAATTACAATCACCTGGATGATAAGCGATCTATTGATTAAAGGATTCTGTTTGGCTGGTAAAATCGACAAAAACAATAAAATGGTTACGAGCCCGCGGGGCGCAATAAAAAGCAAAGGAATCAATGGTAACCTGGAAATTAATAGCTGTATGATCCGGAAAACAAAAATAATCCCTGCAATTCCAAAGGTCCACGCCAGTGTTTCCACTTTCAGGATATCTTTAGTCTCAATCATATATCCAAATAACAGGAAGAACAATGATCGCAACATAAACGCCGCTTCTACCGTCAGCTCTTTAAACTTTTGCATTTCCATATCCAGTTTTTCCGGCTTTACTTTTCGGAACCATCGAAACTTTTTTAATTCATCCAGGTTTCCCAGGAAAAGTCCAAACAATAAAATGAAAATCAATGCGGGTAGATCGTATTCATGCGAGATGGTATAAATTAAAATTACGAGCAAAATGATTGGTACAAATTTTATGTCATGATCAATTTTGCTGAGTAATAATGAAAGCGCTACGATGGCGATAAGAGAAATAAAAGTGATAGCCAAAATCTGCAAACCAAAAGTAGCAAATGACTTTCCATTTATAAATTCATTTAGTGCAATAAAATTAAAAAATAACACCCCAAAAATATCTGAAAAACTACTTTCATAAATTACAAATTCTTTATGAGTAGTAGCCAGGTTTTTTACACTTGAAATGGCAATAGAACTGCTGATAACGCACAATGGTATTACGTTTGAAAGGTTGTCTTAAAAAGAAGAAGGCTCAAAGTATTGTAATAAATAAGCAAACAAAAAAGCCAGCGAGAGCATCGGTATCAATGCACCAAAAAATGATTTCCTGATGAGAGGAAATTTTGATTTATTCAATTTCAATTCTAACGAACCTTCCAGTACAATCAGGATCAATCCTACTGTACCTAATACCGGTAAAATAGACGAAAAATCAGGCAATTTAATATTGAAAAAATTAGTGAGTTGCCTGGCGATCCAGCCGAGAAGCAACAATAAAATAACAGCCGGAATTCTTGTTTTTTTTGAACTGAGATCAAATATATAGGCAACTAACAACAGTCCGCAAAAAGTGATAATTATTGTTGTGGTCATCATAATATGAAAATTAGAAAATGTAAAATGCAGTAAACAAACAAATATCGCCGGATCTTATTTTTATTTTGCAAAATGATTTTCAACATTTCATAATAAATTAAATGTTTTATTACACAATTTTGAAGCCCGTTTTTTTTAATTAAAAAATGAATCATCCTTTCTCATCTTTATCGAACCCCTCTTTGTATGAGGCTTCTCTGTTTTAAGGTAAATGATCAGTATTTGATTCAAAAGTATTTCTAGATTCTTTAATTAGCTCGATCACAAAAAGGAAAGATTTTCAATCAATGAAAGCAAAAGTTTCGTTCTGCGGCGGTATTCTAAAAAAATGGAAAAAGAGAAACACAACCGATTGCGTTGGAATTTTTTTGTTATAAAACGAAAAAAAAAATTTGGTGATTTCATTTTGTACCATACTTTTGCTCAGCAATGACAATCACAAAAGCAAATACCGGCTTCTTTTATTTTAGCTACTATTTTAGAAATAGTCCGGGATGCCTTTGTTAAAACTGAAATGAATCAGAATTAAAATAAAAGAATCCCGGCACACAAAGCCGGGATTTTTGTTTGATACAGATGAATAAAAAAATAGCGATACAGGGTTTTGAAGGCAGCTTTCACCAGGCAGCGGCCCGCCGGTTTTTTGGAAATGATGTACAGGTAATTTGTTGTTCCACCTTTCGTGATGTAGTGAAGATTGCTGATGATAAAAGCAGGAGCGACGGCGGTTTGATGGCTATCGAAAATTCGATTGCCGGAAGTATTTTACCTAATTATAATTTGTTGCAAAAAAGTAAGCTGCAAATTGTCGGAGAAATTTATTTGCAAATTGATCAGAATCTTTTAGTGAATCCTGGCGTTACTCTGGAAGATATTCGTGAAGTACATTCTCACCCGATGGCATTGCTGCAATGCACCGATTTTTTGGAAAAATACAGTTGGAAATTAATAGAAACAGAAGATACGGCTCTCAGTGCGCAACATATTCATCAACACAAGAGCAAACACATCGCAGCGATTGCAGGAGAATTGGCGGCCGAACTTTTTCATCTGAATATGATCGCGCCAAACATTCATACCCAAAAAAATAATTACACGAGATTTTGGGTTTTGGAAAATGAAGAGACCGCTGCTGAAATAAATGACGCGAATAAGGCTTCGTTAATTTTTCAAACAGATCATTCCAAAGGAAGCCTCGCAAAAGTCCTGACAAAAATTTCTGAAGGTGATGTGAATCTCAGCAAACTCCAGTCCATGCCAATTCCGGGCAGCGATTGGAAATATTCGTTTCATGCCGATTGTGAATTTACCAGCCTGGAACAATTTGAGAATGTCTTGAAAAGTATAAAACCATTTACTGCGGATATAAAAGTCTATGGAGTTTATAAAAACGGGAAGTAGAATTGAATGGTGAATGGTGAATGGTTGAATTAAGAATTGGATTATTGGATTATTGAATTATTGAAAATGGAAAATAAAATGGAAGATAAAAAATTTGCCCTGGTTGCAGATCGGCTTTCGGGAATTGAAGAATACTATTTTTCAACAAAACTGCGGCAGATAGATGAAATGAATAAAGCCGGGAAAAAGGTAATCAATCTTGGTATCGGCAGTCCGGATCTTCCGCCACATGCTGATGTAATAAAAACATTGGAAGAGGAAGCTGAAAAGCCCAACCAGCATGGATATCAGAATTATAAAGGAAATCCTGTTCTTAGAAATGCCATTGCGAAATGGTATCAGAAATGGTATCACGTGGCATTAAATCCTGACACGGAAATACTTCCGTTAATTGGAAGTAAAGAAGGAATTATGCATGTGTGTATGACTTACATTAATCCAGGGGATATTGTTCTAATTCCCAATCCCGGATATCCGACCTATAAAAGCGCTGCAAAAATTGCCGGGGCTAACGTGCATGCATACACGTTAAAAAAAGAAAATCACTGGCTTCCTGATTTTGGAGAATTGGAAAAGATAGATTTGGAAAAAGTGAAATTAATGTTTGTGAATTATCCGGAAATGCCCACAGGACAATTGCCTACAAAAGACATGTTTGAAGATTTGATTTCTTTTGCAAAAAAATATCAGATTCTTATATGTCACGATAATCCTTATAGTTTTATTTTAAACAATAATCCTATGAGTTTATTAAACATTGAAGGAGCAAAAGATGTAGTGATCGAATTAAATTCTTTTAGTAAAAGTCATAATATGGCAGGATGGAGAGTTGGCATGCTTTGCGGAGCAAAAGAAAGAATTGAAGAAGTACTTCGGTTTAAAAGTAATATGGACAGTGGAATGTTTCTTCCGCTACAACTCGCAGCAGCAAAGGCTTTAGCGCTGGATCAAAGCTGGTATGATTCCATAAATGCGGTTTACAGACAAAGAAGAGAAAAAGTTTTTGAGCTATTGGATTTATTGAAATGTTCTTTTGATAAAAACCAGGCAGGACTTTTTGTTTGGGCAGAAATTTCCAGGGATTATCATGATGGCTATGAATTAAGTGATCACGTTTTAAACAATACAAATGTTTTTATTACACCCGGAGGGATTTTTGGAAGTGCCGGTGATAAATACATTCGTGTAAGCTTATGTGCTACTGAAGAGAGGCTACAGGAAGCAATTGAGCGAATTAAAAATTAAGAATTAAGAATTAAGAATTAATGCCACAACTAAACAATCTAAACCGAATAGAGAACGCGGTTTTGAAAAAGATAAATGAAATAAAAAAATGTTTGAAAATGTTACGATAGTAGGAGTTGGTTTGATAAGCGGTTCATTTGCGTTGGCTTTAAAAGACAAAGGCCTGGCAAAAAATATTATCGGCGTGAGCAGAACTCAGGCAAGCCTGGACAAGGCAAAAGAACTGGGAATTATTGACGAGGCATTACCATTAGAAGAAGCAGTGAAAAAAAGCGATTTTATCTATGTAGCGATTCCTGTGGATGTTACCATACCTGTGATGAAACAGGTTATGGATCTCATCAATGAAAGACAAATCGTTGCAGATGCAGGATCCACTAAAATGGTGTTGTGTGAATCATTGTCAGATCATCCGCTGCGTAAGCGATTTGTAGCAACACATCCGATGTGGGGGACCGAATATAGTGGCCCTGAAGCAGCAGTGAGAGATGCTTTCAGCGGACGTTCATGTGTCATTTGTGAGAAAGAAAAAAGTGATGCAGAAGCAGTAAATAATGTTGAAGATATTTATAAAGCTTTTGGCATGAACATTACTTACATGAACCCCGAAAATCATGACATTCATGCTGCGTATGTAAGTCATATTTCTCACATCACTTCTTTTGCATTAGCGAATACGGTATTAGAAAAAGAAAAAGAGGAAGATGCTATTTTCAAATTAGCCGGCGGTGGGTTTGAGAGTACGGTACGCCTTGCAAAAAGTAATCCTGCCATGTGGGCTCCGATTTTTATGCAGAACCGTGAAAATGTTTTAGATGTTTTGAACGAACATATTTCACAGTTAAGAAAATTCAAGGCCAGTTTGGAAAAGGAGAATTTGCCATATTTGATCGAATTGATGGAGAATGCGAATAAGATTAAAAGGATTTTGAAATAGTGTCGTGGTGAATAATGAGTTGTGAATGATGAATCGTGAGTGAGTGGTGAATCATGAGTTGTGATGGTGAATGATACAGCAAAGGAAGAAATAATGCGAATTCTTGTTTACTAAAAAAATCATTATTGTCTGACTAAAAATTATCAATTTGAATGAAATACTTGCTGTTACTAAAGTTTCACGGCCCCTCTCCTTCGGAGAAGGGGTTGGGGGTGAGGCTAAAAAAAACTTTAAATAAAAAACAAATGTAAAGACCATTTATCTGGTTGGTACGAAAAATCAAAAAACAATGAACAAAACAATTGAACAAATCTGGAACAAACGCCCGCTAATCATCAGCGGGCCATGCAGCGCCGAAACCGAAGAACAGGTAGTGGAAACCGCTGTGAGACTTGCAAAAACAGGAAAAGTAGATGCGCTTCGCGCAGGAATCTGGAAACCCAGAACCAAACCGGGAATGTTTGAAGGGATTGGCGTAAAAGGTTTGCCGTGGCTTGCAAACGCAAAGAAAATTTCAGGCCTTCCAATTGCGGTAGAAGTGGCTACAGCAAAACATGTGGAGATGGCATTGCAATTTGATGTTGATATTCTTTGGATTGGTGCAAGAACAACCGTAAATCCATTCAGTGTACAGGAAGTTTGTGATGCACTGCGCGGAACGGATGTTCCCGTACTGATTAAAAATCCCATTAATCCTGATTTGGAATTATGGTGTGGTGGCATTGAGCGTTTACAGAAAGTGGGAATCAAAGATGTTGGAATGATTCATCGTGGATTTTCAAATTATGGAAACACAGAATTCAGGAATGCACCGATGTGGCATTTGCCCATTGAAATGAAAAGGAGATTTCCGGAGATGCTGATCGTTTGTGATCCATCGCATATATGCGGCAACAGGACTGCTTTACATGAAGTGGCTCAAAAAAGCATTGACCTTGATTTTGGTGGCCTGATGATCGAAACCCACATAGATCCTGATAAAGCCTGGAGCGATGCGAAACAACAAATTACACCTGAACGTTTGTCAGAATTATTGGATGGATTGAAATGGCGCCTGGAAAACACCGACGAAAAAGAATTTGTAAATGCCCTTTCGAAACTTCGTGAGCAAATCAACCAGATAGATGATGAATTGATGGCGCTTTTGGGACAACGCATGAAAATTTCCAATAAAATCGGCGAATATAAAAGAGAAAATAATATCACCATCTTGCAAACCAACCGGTGGAATGAAATTCTTGCAAAGGCTTTTGTAAAAGGTGAAAAACTCGATTTGAGTAAAGATTTTATTACCAAATATTTTGACGCAGTTCACATGGAAAGTATCAATCACCAAAACAGGGTAATGAATGAAGAATCATAAAACAAATGAGCAAGAATACTCTTTCTCTTCAAAAAAGTAAAAGCGTATTTTGATGCGGACTTCCTT
>JBQCFO010000146.1:0-2432 GCA_051959055.1 Ginsengibacter sp.
GAATTCAAAACAACCAATAAATCTGAATCGGATACATTATTGGTAAAATCGGTAGTATAAGTTGCGGTGTAAGGAAATTGGATATGGCTTTCTGATGTGTTAGCTCCTCCTTTGGTTTTGCAGCCGGCAATAGCAGCAGCAAAAGCAATACAAAAAAAGATGTACTTTTTCATTATTGAAAAATTAGTATTAAAAAAAATTAAAAGGAAACTTTGTGGCTTAAAAAAGAAAGCAAGTTATCAGGGAGTAAAACGGATTGAAGATGTAAGGTAGAGAATTGATTAAAAATAAAAATATATTTTGCGTCATTTTATCCTGACAATCACATAAAAATTCCGGTACTTTTAGCGTATCCCGGATAATTCAATAATTCGGTAACAGTAATTTAAAAATTAAAACATGCTTGAAGTGAATTTCAATCCATTTCCTGAAATAAAAACAGAAAGGCTTTTATTAAGAAGATTAACCAAAGATGATTCGGTACAGATCTTTAAAATGCGCTCTGATACAAACGTTATGAAATTTATTGGCAAAAATCCAATCACAACCATGCAGGAAGCATTGGATTTTTACAATCTGGTAAATGATTCTTTAGAAAATAATACAGGTATTACGTGGGCAATGACGTTAATAAATTCGCCGGAAAAGATGATCGGAACAATTGGTCTTTGGCGATTAAAAAAAGAACACTTCCGTGGAGAAATCGGTTATATGTTATTGCCCGGATATTGGAAAAAAGGATTGGCAAAAGAAGCAGTACTTAAGGTAAACGAATATGGTTTTAATGAAATGAAATTGCATAGCATCGAAGCACACATCAATCCACAGAATACAGCATCAGCAATGCTTCTAGAGAAAACAGGTTTTATAAGAGAAGCTTATTTTAAAGAAGATTTTTTCTTTAATGGAGTGTTTGAAGACACGGCGATTTATTCTTTGCTAAAGAAAAATTAAACGGGAAATGAAATCGTATAAAAAATGAAAACACGAATTCAACTTATTTGTTGGTTTACTATAAGGGGATTACATCCCAGTCATCAGAAGGAGAAAATAATCAACGCCTTTATGATCTTTTATTTCTTTTTTTCAATAATTCTTCTGCTTTTATCATTCTATCCTCCTGTTGTTTTACTATCCCGGCTTTTAAGGAATTTAAATATTTGTCAACCGTTTTCACAATAAGTGTTTTTGCACTTTCCCAATCATAAGGAATCAGCATTTTAGGAGGTTCCGTTTGATCTGCATAATCCACGGCCAGGAGAGATTCAACAACAAATTTTGTACTAATAAAGGGATATTTAATTTTATGAACAGATAATAAACGAGTAAGATCATAACTCTTCAATAGAAATGCAATATCTATAAAATCTTTTTTTTCTTTTCTTGTGGTAATGGCTTCCAACTTCATTGCTGCGATATCTTCCTTATCAGCAAGGCAAATGTTATCTTCCTTTATTACTTCCTTTACAAAAGGAACATGCCAGTCAAAAAAATCAACTTTAATATCATTAATCAGAGATACAAAACCGTTTTTGTTCGACCATATTACCTCCAATGAACCAAATGTTTCATGCAATTTGTTTTGCAGTTCTTTTATGTCGAAATTTTTATCTGTGAATAAATCGAGGTCAATAGATTTTCTGTGACCGATCTGCAAGGCAAGAGCGGTTCCACCGACCAACCTGAATGCAGAAAATTCCGGTAATGATTGTATTTTTTGTAATACGCTCAAGAGATCGGATGATACTGTTTCGTAGTGAAGCATTTAAAGGATGATGGGGGAATATTAAAAAATTTGGATGCAAAAATCATCGTTATTTCCTTGAGATACGGCGCTTTTTTTAATGCTTCAGCCACTTTGTTATCGCCATACCAGGCGATTGTTTCCAAAACATCCTGCAAGCTGCCATTATCAAAAACTTTTGAAATAATATAATCCGCATTTTTCTCATAATCCAATTGATCCATATCCACATCCCAGAATGCTTGTTTGGAAAGATGTATTATTTCTGCAGGATTAACCATAATACAAATTTACAATTTATGGTGCGTATATATAACCAAAATCCGCTGAAGATTTATTTGATATTTACAGCAAACAAACAAATATTATGAAATCTTATTTTGGTAAAACAATACACTATCGCACTTCGCTCCCATTCTCAATCGTATTTTCAGGTTTTACGAAATACAATTTTCCTTCTTTATCTTCTGCCATTAAGATCATACCATTGCTTTCTATTCCGCGCATTTTTCGTGGCGCAAGATTAGCCACTACCACCACTTGTTTTCCAACAATTTCTTCCGGAGAAAAATGCTTTGCAATACCAGAAAGTATGGTTCGTGTTTCAAAGCCCAAATCAATTTGAAGGTTCAATAATTTATCCGCTTTTTCTACTTTGTCAGCAGATAAAATGGTTCCAACTTTCAGA
>JBQCFO010000147.1:0-37851 GCA_051959055.1 Ginsengibacter sp.
GATATTCTTCATGCGTACTTTTTCTATTCACATAAGTTTGCACTCGAAATATTAAATGAATAAAAATTGAAAAAGCGAGTCCATTAAAATAAGAAACAGAGATATTTCTTTATTTGCTGCCAATCACAACGTAAAAATTGAATGAATGCTTCGGCTTATTCCGATTCTCCACTCAATTTTCTTTAAAAATCCTTTCTAATCTGTCGGCAAGCGATTCAGCGCTTTCGCCGTGAACAGAGTGCATCCCTTTAATACATCTGTAAAAGCATCCAGCGCCGCTTCATACCTGGCAAACTGTTGTAATAATACTTTCTCATCACCGGTTTCCCAATAATTACCTTCATCAAATAATGTAAAATGCTTGAGGTATTTTGAAGAAATATATTTCAATAATTTAATGATCGCCATATGCGCATCAGCGCCGGCGTATTGTGTTTTAGTGCTTATCGTAAATTTTGAATCTTTGTCAAACCGGACGCCATCATAAATATCCGATACTATAATATCGACAGGAGAAAGGGTTCTTCCTTCAGCATTGAAAGTTAAAAAAACACGCTCACTTCCTTTCGGACTAAAACAAATTCCTTTGATATTCTTATCATCGAAAGTGTGGCTTGCCCATCTCAGCGTTTGGCAGATATCGGCTACTTCTTCTATCAATGGATCCAACATTTCTTCTTCCCTGAGATAACCGGAATAATGGATAGACAATGCCATACTTTTTGCATTTATTTGCAAGATAGTACCGTTAACACCAAATAAAAAACTTCCGGTTCATTACCGGAAGTTTTTAATTTTTTATCTCTGTCTGGGTTTTTTCCCGGATAAGGAAAGGCTTTTAAAGCCTGGTTTTCATTGGGATTTAATATTTTTCAAGGCATTGAATTCAAAAAAAAAGAAGTTGACTGATATCGGATTTTATTGGTTTTTCCTGGATCAAAGGAATAGTTCTTTTCAATGGATATTTGGATATGCGATTAATGTTTATTGAACATCAATCAACTTCTGAATGCAAAGATAATCCGGCATAATGCTGCACGCAAGCGCATTACTGCCTTTTTTTCGTGCTATTGTATTTACGCATTTATCCGTAAACTTCCGATGCACTCTACAGGTAAATTTACGATTTTTAAAGCAGTAGCGGGCAGATCCGACGGAAGAAAAAGAATTTGGCTTATTTGTTGATTTGCTGAAATGATATCATCAAAAGACTAATTAATAGTAGAATAAAAGTCAGTTTTTATTCGCTTTTTGATATTTTTCATTTAATTTACTTAAAAACAATAGCATGAGCCAAGAAAACGAATTACCGGAAGATGAAAATTTCAGCGATGATCCGGAAGAAAATCTTCGCATGCAAAATGATTTTTTGAAAATGAAAATGATGGCCGAATCGGGTGCCATTTTTGGAGGCGATGCTGATTTGCCAGCGGAAATAGAAAATCAGTTTCTAAAAAATATCCTGGAGTTTGAAAAAGTAAATGCTGATTCAAAACCAGTACGCATTTTTGAAATCCTCGGAAAACCCTTTTTTGACGATGAAAAAAATCTTAATGCAACACAGTTTCGAACACAATTTACCAGGTTGATGGATTTACTAAATGATTATTCAATCAATATTCATTTCACTAAAGAAAGGGATGATCGTTTTAAATATAATTTTATAACTAAAGAATTATTTAATCATGAAACGTCTTTTTTACCCGTAAAAGGGATGGTAACTTATTTTAGCTATGAAGAGTTTCATCCGGATCATAAGCAGGAAATAACCGATATCACCAATCATTTTCTAAATGATTTTTTTGACAGAAAACTGAATACAGAAACTGATTATATCAATAAAGAACTAATTGAACCTGATGGAACGATTCTCTCCCGCGAAAGTTTAATCAATCGCTTTTATTCTCTTTACGATGCTGCCATTGAGTTTGAAAATCCTTCTTTTATTTTGGAAAATGTTGATTTTGAATTAAAGGAATCACATGAACAGCCGTTTGGAATGGGCTTTAGCGAAGGAACTATTCATTATGAAATGATTTTTGATGACGCAAGCCGCAAAAAAATATCCGGCCCTTTTAAAATTTATTTTACCCGTGAATATGAATTGTGGGGGATTTGTTTTTTTTATCTCGCCGGATATAACTTGCATCAAAAAGAACCAAAAAATTAAAATAGAAAAAAGATTATTCCTTTTCCTTTGCTTCTCTTTGTGATAAAAATAACCCGATCATCACAAACAAAACGCCGACAACCGTATAAACACTGATCACGTCATTGAGGATTACCGCCGCGATAGCAAAGCCAAACACCGGGCATAAAAACAGCCACAGTCCCGCTTTTACCGTATTTTTTTTCAGCAGCCACAGCCATAACTGAATGGCAAAAATCGAAACAAAAACCGCCAGCCATAAAGTGCCACCCCAGAATTTAAAATCATAATGATTTTTATTTCCCCGATATTCCCACAATGTAAAAGGTAATAACAAAAGTCCACCAATAGTTGTTTGCCATCCATTGATAGTCAAAATACTTAGGTCGTTCCATTTTTTTGCAGAAAAATAAATAGCGCCAATGGAATATGACAACATGCTGAACAGCAATAAAGCCAATCCGCTTACAGTAATAGAAGCATCTTTTAATAACGGCCACGATGCACATACAACGCCTGTGGTTCCTAAAAATAAAGCAATAAAAACCTCGGGTTTTAATCTTTTCTTTAAAAAAAATATCGATGAAAAGCTGATGAATAAAGGATTTGTTGCAATGGCCAACGCTCCAACCCCTGCAGTTACATTTTGCATCGCCACTACGTAACAACCCAGGTAAATGGTAATATTGAGCAAACCGTAAATGGTGATTTGCTTCCATTCTACACCTTGTGGTAATTTTTCCCTTCTTAATAAATGAGCAAAAATCAACATGATGATTCCTGCTACCGCAAATCTTACCTGGGCAATGACCAAAGGCTGTGAAGAGTCGAGTGCAATTTTAGTGGCAGTGGATGCAGATGCCCACAAAAAGGCAAACACCACTCCTGCCGCAATCCATTTATATTCGTTCCTGATCTTGTACGGTTTTAATTTTTCAAATATAAAAGAGAAAGTTGAGCAGCCATTCATTTTTGAAAGAAATTACAAATCAGCAATAAATGTTTGTATACTGAACAACATTTTGAACTAAATTGTCGCAATAAAACAATTCTCATTATTAAATCATTAAAAATAAAGCGATGACTAAAAAACTTTTTACGTTTTTATTTATTTCATTCTTTCTTAGCATCCTTACCGTTTGCGCACAGGTAAAAGATTCTGCCGGCAATATGTTGGCGCCTGCTCCACCAATGGGCTGGATGACGTGGAATTATTTCGGCATAGATATCAATGAAAATATCATTCATGAAATGGCCGATGCAATGGTTCAAAGCGGAATGGTGAAAGCCGGCTATGATCACATCATGATTGACGATGGATGGCAGGGCGGCCGGGATAATAAAAACAATATCATTCCCGATCCAAAAAAATTTCCATCTGGTATTAAAGCCCTGGCTGATTATGTGCATTCCAAGGGAATTAAACTGGGAATATATTCAGATGCAGCTCAACTCACTTGCGCAAATTTTACGGCCAGTCTTGGTTTTGAAGAACAGGATGCAAAAACATTTGCTTCATGGGGAATTGATTATTTAAAATATGATTACTGCCACGCACCTTCAGATTCAAATACTGCGAAAATCCGTTACAGAAAAATGGCGAATGCTTTAAGAAATAGCGGAAGAAATATTGTTTTCAGTATTTGTGAGTGGGGTGGAAGGCAGCCGTGGTTCTGGGCTGCGGGCGTTGGTGGGCAATTGTGGCGCACTACAGGTGATGTAAGAGATTCATGGAAAAGCGTGATGCATAATTATGATATTAATGTCAAACTTTCAGACTATGCCGGTCCCGGTCGTTGGAACGATCCCGATATGCTTGTGGTAGGACTGCGTGGAAGCAAAGGTCCGGCAGGAGATCTTGGCGGAACAGGCTGCAACGACATCGAATATCAAAGCAACATGAGCCTTTGGTGCATGATGGCTTCTCCACTTATTGCCACAAATGATGTAAGAAATATGAATGGCGAAACAAAAGGAATTCTTTTGAATGATGAAGCAATTGCGATAGACCAGGATCGCTTGGGCAAACAGGGCGTATTAAAAATCCAAAATGATGTTTGGAATGTTTTGGTGAAACCATTGTCAAACGGCGATTATGCAGTAGCCATTTTAAACCTCAGTAATGCACCACAAACAGCAAGCATCAAATTTGATGATTTGGGCCTGCACGGAAAATATGAAATCAGGGATTTGTGGCAACATAAAAACCTGGGAAAAGCGACATCATGGAAAGGAAATGTATTGAGCCACGAAACCAAATTATTTAGGTTGAAAAAGATTTGAGTTCATCAAGGAGCCAAAGCAAAAAAATAAATACCAGTGATTTCTATTCCCCGGGAATTTTGATTTTTAATCCATCATAAGCCAGGTGAATAGTTGGAGGCAATTCATTATTTATCTCATCATGCAAACCGAGCTGGTGGCTAATATGCGTAAAATAAGCTGAAGGAATTTTTAATTCTTCCACAAGGTCAATGGCTTCCTGCAAAGTGAAGTGAGAAATATGTTCTTTTTTGCGCAGTGCGTTTACTACAAGAACTTTGCTTCCTTTTATTTTTCCTTTTTCCTCATCATCAATTCTGTTTGCATCGGTGATATACGTGAAGTTTCCAAAACGAAAAGCAAGCACCGGCATTCTTAAATGATAAACAAGAATCGGAATTACTGGGATATCACCAACCACGAAAGGCTTATCAGTAATTGCATGCAGCTTAATTTCAGGGATACCGGAATATTTCTTTTCGGAGAAAATATAATAAAATTCACGCCGCAAAGCTTCTTCGGTAAGTTTATTGGCATAAACATCAAGCGGTCTTTTTTGAAAAAAATTATAAGCCCTGATATCATCCAATCCGGCAATGTGGTCTTTATGTGGATGGGTAAAAATCACTGCATCTAATCTTTTTACATTTTCACGAAGCATTTGAGTGCGAAAGTCAGGCGTAGTATCAACCACCAAAGTTGTCTTTTCACTTTGAACTAAAATGCTGCTGCGCAGTCGTTTATCTTTTTGATTGGCGGAAGAACAAACAACGCAATCGCAACCAATCATCGGAACGCCGCCACTGGTTCCGGTACCAAGAAAAGTAATTTGAAGATCGGGATAGCTCACCTTTCAAAGCTATAAAAAATTTTACGGCAAGAAACAAGAAATAAAAAAACAGGAACGTAACTACCTTAATTTTCTACGTTTTGATTCTTTTCCATTACCTCATCATACAATTTTTGTGAGTCTTGTGTCAGTAAATCATAATTGATTATTAATGACGGAATCAAATCCATGAGTGTATTGATTCTTCCTTCGGGAATTAAAAATTTATTAAGCACCACTACTTTTTTATGTTCGAGAATGCAATAACCGCTTTGAAAAGAGCCGCGTTCGTAGCGGACTATATAGCCGGCTTCTTCCAGGATTTTTTCAAGTTTGTTTAAAGTGCTTTGATTGTATTTCAAAAGAAAATATGCATTTATTTACAGCTACAAATTTACTGTAATCCTTTTAATTTGTGTGTTACGAAAATTATAAGCATTAATTTTACTGCCGATAAAAAATAACGAGACTTGTGGCTGATATTATTAATTTATTACCCGAAAATATTGCTAACCAAATAGCTGCCGGCGAAGTGATTCAAAGGCCGGCAAGCGCAGTAAAAGAATTGCTCGAAAACGCGGTGGATGCAGGAGCTACTGAAATAAAATTGTATGTAAATGATGCGGGAAAAGCTTTGGTGCAGGTGATTGATAATGGCAGAGGAATGAGTGAAACCGATGCGAGAATGAGCTTTGAGCGGCATGCTACTTCCAAAATAAAAAACATTGACGATCTTTTTCATATCAAAACCATGGGTTTTCGCGGTGAGGCTTTGGCGAGCATTGCCGGCGTGGCGCAGGTAGAATTAAAGACAAAAAAAGCGGGCGAATCTGTAGGCACTTGTATAGAAATCGAAAACAGCGTTGTAAAGTCGCAGCAGCCGGTGGCGACCAATGAAGGCACGAATATCTCCATGAAAAATTTATTTTTCAATGTGCCGGCACGAAGGAATTTTTTAAAAAGCAATGCTTCCGAGTTGCGCCAGATTGTAGATGAATTTATTCGTGTGGCGATGGCATTTCCTTCCTTATTTTTTTCGCTTACATCCAACGGACAGGAAGTTTTTCATTTGGAAAAAGGCTCTTTAAAGCAAAGAGTGATTCAAATCCTCGGAAACAACTATTCTGCAAAAATTGTAAGCGTAAAAGAAGAAACGGATTACATGAATATTTATGGCTTTGTTGGCAAGCCGGAAACTGCAAAGAAAACCCGCGGTGATCAATATTTTTTTGTGAACAACCGCTTTATCAAAAGCGCTTATCTCAATCATGCGGTGATGAATGCTTTCAGCGAAATGATCCCAAAAGATAGTTTTCCGATGTATACGTTATTCATTGATATTGATCCTTCCCGGCTTGACATCAATGTGCATCCGACAAAGCAGGAAATAAAATTTGAAGACGAAAAAATTATTTATGCTTTTGTGCAATCAGCGGTGAAACATGCGCTGGCGCAGTATTCGGTGACGCCGACTTTGGATTTTGAACTGGATTCAACCATTCAACAATCAGATGCAGTGAGCAAACCATTTACATCAGAAAAAGAATTTTCGGCAACCGGAACTTCCTTATTCAACACTTTCACGAAAAAGAACCAGGCGCATTTTATTGAAAGCAAAAGCGATTTGGGAACGTGGAATGACAATTTACTGAAACAAAATAATTTGGAAAATTCTCCAAATAACTTTGAAAAGCCATTTAAGGAAACGGAAGATTTTTATCCATCTCCTTTTAAGAATATCGTTCAACCCAAATCAGATAAAACACCTACTTCGGAAGATTTTATTCAACTACATAACAGCTTTATTATAGCTCAAAATGAAAATGGATTTATCATAATTCATCAGCAAAATGCGCATGAGAGAATTTTGTATGAGCGATTTACCGAGGCGTTGAAAGGCAAGCCTATCGCTATTCAACGTAGTTTATTTCCAACGGCAATCGAGCTTGCTGCCCCTGATGCCGTGTTACTCAATGAACTGTTGCCTGACTTAAATATTCTTGGTTACCAGGTAGAACCGTTTGGTAATAATTCTTTTGTAATTCAGGGTTCACCTGCAGATGTTCCGGATGGGAATGAAAAAGATTCGTTGGAAAAAATACTGGAGCAATACAAGCATTTCAATATGGATATGAGTTTTAGCAAAAGAGAAAAATTATTGCGTTCGATGGCATGGCAACAATCGATAAAAGCCGGAACTCATTTGTCGGAAAAAGAGATGACGAGCCTGGTAGAAAATTTATTTAATTGCACTATTAATAATACCACTCCCAATGGTAAACCAGTTTTCCTTGAATTTAAAAAAGATGAGCTGGTGAAAATGTTCGGAAGATGAGCCGAAGCCCCAAATGTTTGGATACAAGTTTCGAAGAATCACTGCATTGTAAAATCATAACACGAGCGAAATATTTTGAGCCAGTCGCACAAACCTGAGATTTGGTATCGCGTTTAAGGTATCAATTTGATATACTTATTCCTATACAATGTTCTGTTTTCCTATAGATTCTATAGGGTTAAAGTTAATGACTCCTCCGGATCAGGTCCGGGGTAAGTCCGGCATATTCCTGACTTACCACGGACCTGATCCGGCAATGGAATCTAGATTACTAGAATTAGTTATATATTAAACAGCGGGGCAATTAAAGTAAAAGGAGGTAATGATTACGGTTGTATATGATTTCTGATATCAATACGGCGATATTTCTCCACCAGATTCAATGACAGTAAAAAAAAAGACAGAGAAGGCTATTTATTTTGAAGAAAAAGACTTCAATAAACCTAAGATGAGTGAAATTATCCAGGCATCCTGGTAATATATTTCTCCATTTGTTTTATCTGATCAACGATTTGTGGAGTAGTTGGTTTCAGTGCTTTTACTTTTCTGAAATATTCTTTTGCTGCGCGAAATTCTCTTTTATTAATCATAATAGAAGAAAGCTGTAAGTAAGCAGCAGCCTGGTTTTCCTTATCCGGAAGTCCCGCACGAATCGCCTGGCGGATGTAATTTTCCGACTCCCGCATATTCCCTTTTTGCATCGCCAGCATTCCCAATTGCAATTTATTGGCGCCTTCCGCTTCTTTCATCGGCATTCCAAGGCTCAGGCTTTTTTTCATGTGAGCTTCTGCACTGTCAAAATCCTGGTTTGCCATCGCAAGATTGCCTTTCAACGTAAAATAAACTGAACGAACCGGTTTAATAAGTAACCGGGGAAACCAGATGGAATCAATCACTTTTTGAGCTCCTTCCATATCACCGTTTTCCATATAACCTTGTATCAGCCTCATCGGTCCAAAAAGAAAATGACCGACAATTAATACCAGAGCAATCAAATACAAAACAAAAGAAGGCCAAAAGCCAGCTTCAATATTAACCACAATTCCAAGCAATAAAAAAAATACTCCTAATAAAAGACGGTACTTAATAACAAAATTCAAAAACTTCATATATTTATTTTTAATACAAACATTGTATTTGCACTATTCTAAACGGGCAGCAAATGTCCAACTTTTTTCCGGAAGATTTAGTGCATCTTACAAAAATTATAGCCGATTCGTTAAGGATTTTCTGAAATTTCAGATATTATGAAGACTGGTTTTTCCCTATCAAAGTTTTCATTTATTTTAAAAACGCAAGCTAAAATCTTAACAAAAAAAATCATGACTCGACCGTCATTAGCACCTGAATAAATCAGGCGATTAACCCAAATCAATTTCTGTATTATCACCAATATTTAATGAGCGGGTTTCGCCGATTACTTCTGTGTCGTTTCCAATTAGCGAATCATCGAGCATTACGTCATACAATTTAGAAAACGAACCGATAATAGAATCTTTTATAATGGAGGAATGGACGATGGTGCTTTCGCCCATGGCCACGTGTGGTCCGATGATGGAGTTTTTTATATCGCATCCTTCGGCAATGCTTACAGGAGGAATGAAAATGGTGTTTTCAAAATTATTTGGTTCCGCAATCGTTCCTCCGAATTTTTGAAGTAAAATTGAATTTGATTTCAAAAGAGATTCTTTTCTGCCACAGTCAAACCAGTTTTCTACTTTAAAGGATTTAAAGATTGTTCCCCTCGTTATCATGCATTCAAGTGCATCCGTGAGGTTGTATTCGTTATGGCTTTTGATGCCATTTGTAATGATATTCGAAAGACAGTTAAACAATAATTTCGAGTCTTTTATTTTATAAAGGCCCACCAAAGCCATGTTTGATTTTGGGATAAAAGGTTTTTCTACAACTTTGGTAATTATCCCTTCTTCATTTATTTCTGCTACACCAAAATCGCGCGGGTCATCCACTTTTTTTACACCAAGCATCGAATACGGCGAGTCCAATACTGATTTAATATCGTATTCGCAGATGGTGTCGCCTAAAGCAATAAAAACCTCATCATCACCCACCAAATCTTTGGAAAGATCTACTGCATGGGCAGTCCCTTTCCTTACGTTTTGATAAATAAAATGGCAGGTGAGGCCTGGATATTTTGCATTAATATAATCCTGTATTTTTTCTCCGAGATATCCTACAATAAAAATAAATTCATTGATGCCGGCTTCGTGCAATTGGTCCACATTGATACTCAGAATTGTTTTTCCCGCCAGCGGGATCAACGCCTTCGGCTGTGTATATGTGTGAGGACGCAGCTTAGTGCCCGCGCCTGCAACAGGAATAATCGCCTTCATGTTTTTGTAAGTTTATCATCCGGTGTTTGAAAAGGGCTGTGAATATAGGAAATGTTTTGTAATCAGCTTTCGACATTCAGCAGCAACCTTCTACAATCCGCTTTCTTTTAGTAGGTTTGCGAAAAATTTTATTTCATGTACAAAGACAAGCAGATTTTTGACATTATTCATAAAGAATTGAACCGCCAAAGAGAAGGAATTGAATTGATTGCATCAGAAAATTTCACTTCTTATGAAGTGATCCGTGCAATGGGAAGCGTGCTTACCAACAAATACGCAGAAGGTTATCCGGGAAGAAGATATTATGGCGGCTGCGAATTTGTGGATGAATCAGAACAGCTTGCAATTGACCGCGTAAAACAGGTCTTTAATTGTGAATATGCCAATGTTCAACCGCACAGTGGTGCACAGGCAAACTTTGCCGTGATGTTTGCTCTTTTAAAACCTGGTGATAAAGTTCTTGGTCTTGATTTGAGCATGGGCGGACATCTTACTCATGGTTCGCCGGTAAATTTTTCCGGTAAAATTTATGAGCCACATTTTTATGGTGTAAAAAAAGAAACCGGTTTGGTTGATTATGAAATGCTTGAACAAAAAGCCCGCGAAATAAAACCAAAAATGATTATTTGCGGCGCATCGGCCTATAGCCGGGATTGGGATTATGAACGCATCAGAAAAGTGGCCGATGAAGTGGGCGCTTTTGTAATGTGCGATATGGCACATCCGGCAGGTTTGATTGCAAAAGGCTTATTAAATTCGCCATTTGAACATTGTCATTTTGTAACTTCTACGACTCATAAAACCCTTCGCGGCCCGCGTGGGGGACTTATTTTGATGGGAAAGGATTTTGAAAATCCGTTTGGTTTAAAAACGCCAAAAGGTGAAGTTAGAATGATGAGCCATGTAATTGATATGGCTGTTTTTCCCGGCACACAAGGTGGACCGCTGGAACATATCATCGCAGCAAAAGCAGTTTCTTTCGGAGAAATATTAACGGAAGATTTTACGGCTTATGCCAAGCAGATTCAAACAAATGCACAGTCAATGGCAAAGGCATTTAATGCAAAAGGATACGATTTGATCAGCAACGGAACTGATAATCATTTGATGCTTATTGATCTCCGCAATAAAAATATTACCGGTAAAAAAGCTCAGGAAACACTGGACAAAGCAGCCATCACTTTAAACAAAAATGCCGTGCCATTTGATGACAAAAGTCCGTTTGTTACGTCAGGAATTCGTGTGGGTGTTCCCGCAATTACTACAAGAGGTATGAAAGAAAATGATATGCAAACAGTGGTGGATTTTGTAGATAATGTTTTGATGAATTTGGATAACGAAAACGTAATTACATCTGTACGAAATGACGTAAAGGATTTCATGAAACAATTTGTGTTGTATCCTGAGCTGACATAACTTTTTTAAAAAGAGAATTACGTTTATTTGTTGCCTTACTGCAAATTCTCCAGGTTTTTAATCATTTCATCATCATGTGATGACAACTGAAGACTCGTCATTCGTTGCACATATTTTCCCAAAATATCAAACTCAAGATTAACCACATCCTTTTCTTTCAGCAAACGAAAATTAGTATGTGAGAAAGTATAAGGAATAATGGCTACGGTGAATTGATTTTGCGAAACATTAAAAGCAGTGAGGCTTACGCCATTTACACAAATGGAACCTTTTTCTATAATTAAAGACGCAAATTTTTCATCGTATTTAAAAGTAAATTCAGAACTACCTTCTTTATTTTCTTTGTGAATACAACTTCCTGTTCCATCCACATGTGCCTGTACAATATGACCATCAAGGCGGTCATTGATTTTCATGGCACGTTCCAGGTTTATTAAATCATTTTTTTTCCAATTTCCCGCATTGGTTTTTTTCAACGTTTCTTCTATCGCTGTTATCCGGTAAATATCGTTTTCAATATTTTCTATGGTAAGGCAAACTCCATTATGACTGACGCTTTCATCAACTTTCAGTTGGGAAGCCAACTCGCTTTTAATGTAAAAAACCCGGTTTGATTGCTCAATCGAAATATCTTTTATTTCTCCAATTGCTTCTATGATTCCTGTAAACACTTCTTTTTTATTTTTTTAAGAAAATTAATAGTTATTAAGTTTTTCAATTTAAAAAATTGCTTTATCTTCGCCGTCCTTAAAAAAAAAGATAAAAGTTTATGCTCATTATTGATTCAAAAGATTGCGAAAATATTGATAAAGCGCTTAAAAAGTACAAGAAAAAATTTGAAAAGAGCCGAACCTTATTAGAGCTTCGCGATCGTCAGTCGTTTACAAAACCATCTGTAAGAAGGCGTGGTGAAGTGTTGAAAGCGGTTTACAAGCAACAAATTGCAAGCGGCAAGGTCGAAATTTAATTAAATAACTTCCCTTTTTATATTATTTCCGGTCAGGTTTAGTTAGTAGCTTTACACTTACTGGATTTTTTTATGCCCACAAGTGAACGATACCCCGTAAAAGATTTTTTAGATTATCTTACTTTTCAAAAAAGGTATTCTGCAAACACCGTTATTTCTTATGAAAATGATTTGCACGCTTTCTTTGAGTTTTTATTCTTAGAATATAAAATAACTGATTTAAAAGAAATTACTGCTTCCATTGTTCGTACCTGGCTGGCTTCATTGAAAGAAAATAAATGTTCCTCAAAAACCGTAAACAGGAAAATATCTGCACTCAAATCTTTTTTTAAGTATCAGCTTAAAATGAATCGCATTTCTACAAGTCCGGTTGCGGCTATCGCTTCTTTAAAGGTTAGCCGAAAGCTTCCATCTTTTATCCAGGAAAAAGAAATGGACACGTTATTAAAAAATGACTATTTCCCACAAACATTTGCGGGCAAAACGGATTTTTTAATATTTGAAATTCTGTATCAAACCGGCATCCGGCGGAATGAATTAATACATTTAAAGCAGAGCGACGTAGGTAAATCTTCCGGAATAATTAAGGTATTGGGAAAAGGAAATAAGGAAAGATTTATTCCCGTAAGCAATCAATTGTTGAAAATGATTGAGGAATATATTTCTGAAAAGAAGAAAGAACTTTCTGAACCGGTTGAAGATTTTCTTTTGGTAAATCAAAAAGGGAAAAAACTTGACCCAAAATATATTTATAATATAGTAAAACAGAATCTTTCAAAAGTATCTACAAACGAGCGAAAAAGTCCTCATATATTAAGGCATAGCTTTGCCACCCATTTGACAAATAACGGCGCTGAAATAAATGCGATAAAAGAGCTGCTTGGTCACAGCAGTCTTGCTTCCACGCAGATTTATACCAATAACTCTATCGAAAAACTAAAGGAAGTATATAAGCAAGCGCACCCAAAATCTGAAGGATAAATATTTTTCCTCAGTTTTCTTTGAAAAATGGGTTCTAAATCTTAACTTCATTCTTCGAAAATTTATTATTCATTTATAAATTTTGCCCGCATTGAACACCTCTGATTTTTTTCAATCATATAATTACTCACTTTTTAAAACTTGCATTACTATGAACGTAAACATTCAAACGCTGCATTTTGCAGCGGACTCGAAATTGGTGGCATTTATTGAAAAAAAAGTTGCAAAGCTTAGTCAGTTTCATGAACGAATAACCAAAGTAGATGTTTTTTTAAAGTTGGATAATGTAGCGCATACCATCAAAGACAAAATTGCCGAAATACAGGTCCATGTTCCCAAACACGATTTTTTCGTGAAACATTCTTCCAAATCGTTTGAGGAAAGTTTTGATATTGCTTTGGATTCCGTAATTACACAAATAAAAAGGAAAAAACAGAAAATGGTTGCTTAAAGAATTCCATATAATATGTGGTCACAGCCTTCGCGAAAAACGAAGGCTGTTTGATTTTAGAGTGTTTGTAAGCCTCAAATTATGGCCAAAATATTATACTTTTATTGGCAATAAAATTTTCTTTACAAAATTTCTTCATTAAATATTTTCCATTACCTTTGCCTTCCCAAAAAATAGCCCTGTAAGGGAAGTTTTGCGGGAAGTTCATTATAAGATTGTATTTGAGCCAATGCCAGTGTAGCTCAGTTGGCCAGAGCAGCTGATTTGTAATCAGCTGGTCGGGGGTTCGAATCCCTCCACTGGCTCTCAAAAATTGAGAATTCCAGGAAATAGTCAGGGCAGATGGCCGAGTGGTTAAAGGCGACAGACTGTAAATCTGTTCTCTCCGGAGTACGCAGGTTCGAACCCTGCTCTGCCCACAGAAATAAGAGTTTTTTGAAATAGTTTTGTTGGCTTTTAAACAAAAGAGATTTTTGAAGTTGAACTTTTGGGTTTCTTACTTCTTTCAGACTTCTTTCAAGCTGTTGTAGCTCAGGGGTAGAGCACTTCCTTGGTAAGGAAGAGGTCGTGAGTTCAATTCTCATCAACAGCTCTTTAAAAGTTGTAGCGAAGGGTAGAGCACCCGATCGTATTCGGGAAGGTCGTGAGTTCATCCTCGAAGTTTCGGGACTCATCAACAGCTCTTTTCAAAGTTGATGGTTCAAAGTTGAAAGTTGTAAATAATTCAAGCGGAAGTAGCTCATTTGGTAGAGCGATAGCCTTCCAAGCTATAGGTGGCGAGTTCGAGCCTCGTCTTCCGCTCATAATAAACTGATGGCTTTATAGAAAGGATCAGTCAGAAATTTTTAAAATAAAAATTAAAAACAAACAAAATGGCAAAAGAGAACTTTAAAAGGGATAAACCCCACGTTAACATTGGCACTATCGGCCACGTGGATCATGGTAAAACAACCCTTACAGCCGCTATTACCGATATTTTGTCTAAAAAAGGTTTAGCGGAGAAAAAGAATTACGCAGATATTGATGGCGCTCCTGAAGAAAAAGAAAGGGGTATCACTATTAATACAGCACACGTTGAATATGCAACAGCAAATCGCCACTATGCTCACGTAGACTGTCCGGGTCACGCCGATTATGTAAAAAACATGATTACAGGTGCTGCTCAGATGGATGGTGCAATATTAGTGGTTGCTGCTACAGATGGTCCTATGCCGCAGACAAAAGAGCACATTCTTTTAGCCCGCCAGGTAGGTGTTCCCCGCATTGTAGTTTTTATGACTAAAGTTGATTTGGTTGATGATCCTGAATTGTTGGAATTGGTAGAAATGGAAATTCGTGAATTATTAACTTCTTATGGTTTTGATGGCGACAACACTCCAATTATCCAGGGGTCTGCTACAGGAGCTTTGGCCGGAGATGACAAATGGGTTGCTAAAATTGATGAATTGATGGAAGCGGTTGATACTTACATTCCATTACCTCCGCGCCCGGTTGACCAGCCTTTCTTAATGTCTGTTGAAGACGTATTCTCTATCACAGGCCGTGGTACTGTTGCTACCGGTCGTATCGAAAGAGGACGCATCAAAGTAGGTGAGCCAGTTGAAATCGTAGGTTTAATGGAAAAACCATTGACATCTACCGTTACCGGTGTGGAAATGTTCAAGAAATTACTTGACCAGGGTGAAGCAGGAGATAATGCAGGTTTGTTGCTTCGCGGTATTGAAAAAAATCAAATCCGTCGTGGTATGGTACTTTGCAAACCAGGCTCTATCACTCCACATACAGAATTTAAAGGTGAAGTTTACGTATTGAGCAAAGAAGAAGGCGGACGTCATACTCCATTCTTCAATAAATACCGTCCTCAGTTTTATTTCCGTACAACCGACGTAACAGGAGAAGTGACATTACCAGAAGGAACAGAAATGGTAATGCCGGGTGATAACACCTCTCTTTCTGTGACATTGATTCAACCAATCGCAATGGAAAAAGGATTAAAATTCGCGATTCGTGAAGGTGGCCGCACAGTAGGTGCAGGACAGGTTACAGAGATTATAAAATAAGATTTCATATCTTTGAAACTAAAATTAGCTAATTAGCAAATTTGCTAATTAGCTAATTTGGTTTTAAGGAAGTTCTTTAAAATACGGGCATAGTTCAATGGTAGAATAGAGGTCTCCAAAACCTTTGATCAGGGTTCGAATCCTTGTGCCCGTGCTTCGCTAATGTAATAAATTAATATTATGAATAAAGTTGCATTATACATTCGGGATTCTTACAAAGAAATGATGCAAAAAGTGTCGTGGCCTACATGGGAGGAATTGCAACAATCTACCATGATCGTGCTCGCGGCTACCATTATCATTACTGCTATTGTGGCTTTGATGGACTTCGTATCTAACGGCGTTTTAAAATTTATTTATTCTTTATTTAAATAACCATGTCAGAAGAAAATAACAACCATATAGAGGAACAGCTTCCTGCTGATTCTACTTCTCCGGTAGCTGAAAAGGATACCAAATGGTATGTTTTGCGCGTAGTAAGCGGTAAGGAAAGAAAGGTAAAAGAATACCTCGATAAAGACATCATCAGGCAGGGATGGGATAAATATATTCTGCAGGTTTTCCTTCCAGTAGAAAAGGTTTATAAAGTATTGAATGGCAAAAAAGTAATGCGCGAGCGTAACTTTTATCCCGGATATGTGATGATAGAAGTGCTGGATGGTAAGCTCTCCGGTGAAATGGTTCAGCATCTGAGCAACACAACCAACGTGATGCATTTTTTAACCGATGGTAAGGGATCTAAAGGTGAAATCATAAGCCTGAGAAGATCTGAAGTGAATAAAATGCTTGGTAAAGTAGATGAAATGGCGGATGCAGGTGGAATGAAAATGAGCGAGCCGTTTATTGTCGGTGAAACCATTAAAATAATCGACGGTCCTTTAAATGATTTAAATTGAGTAATTGAAGAAGTAACGGATGAAAAGAAAAAATTAAAAGTACAGGTAAAGATTTTTGGTCGAGCCACACCTGTAGAGTTAAGTTATATGCAGGTTGAAAAATTGTCTTAAAAGACTTAATATAAAAATGAATAAAAGCCATCGTAATTGATGGTTTTTTTTATGCGAATGAAACAGCAAACAAACAAATATCCGCGAAACCTTTTTTCATTTGATATGTAATTTTTTTTCGACATACATACAAACAATTCTCATTTTTCTACCTTTACGTTATTAATAAAAAAAGAAATGATGAAAATAAAACCTTTAGGAAGCCAGGGATTGATGGCTTCTCAGATTGGATTAGGTTGTATGGGAATGAGTGAGTTTTATGGCGAACAAAATGACCAGGAATCCATCAAAACTATCCACAAAGCATTTGAATTGGGTGTTACTTTTTATGACACTGCCAATATGTATGGGCCTTTTACCAATGAAATTCTCGTAGGAAAAGCAATCAAACCATTTAGAAATAAAATTACTCTTGCAACCAAATTTGGGATTGTAAGAGACCCGGCAAATCCAAAAGCGAGAGGCGTAAATGGAAAACCGGATTATGTGAAAAGCTGTTGTGAAGCGAGTTTGAAAAGATTGCATGTGGAAGTAATTGATTTGTATTATTTGCATCGCAAAGATCCGGACACGCCCATTGAAGAAACAATCGGCGCTATGGCAGATCTTGTAAAAGAAGGAAAAGTAAGAGGAATCGGTTTAAGTGAGGTAAATGCAGAAACCTTGCGAAAAGCAAATTCCACATTTGCGCTATCTGCATTGCAATCGGAATACAGTTTATGGAGCCGTGAACCTGAGGATGAAATAATACCGGTTTGTAAAGAATTAGGAATAGCATTTGTCGCTTATAGCCCCCTTGGACGTGGCTTTTTAACCGGGCAGATAAAAAGTTTTGAAGATTTGGATGAAGACGATTTCAGAAGAACTTCACCTCGTTTTCAGGGCGAAAATTTTAATAAAAATCTTGAACTGGTCAAAAAAATAGAAGCAATCGCAAAAGAAAAAAGTTGCACCCCCTCACAATTGGCCCTCGCTTGGGTGATGGCACAGGAAGATTTTATTTTTCCAATTCCCGGTACAAAAAGAGTAAAATATGTTGAGGAAAATGTAAAAGCAGTTGATGTGAAATTATCTGAGCACGATTTGAAACAAATTGAAGATGTTTTTCCTAAGAATGCCGCTGCCGGCATGAGATATACAGAAGCAGGAATGAAAACGGTAAACTTATAAAAGTTCTCGGAAGAACTTTTTAAAACACAAAAAATATTGAGTTTTAATTTTAAAAATAAATTTTATGAAAAATTTTCATTCATTTTTAATGATCGGTTTTGCTCTTTTGTTTTCCCAGATTTCTAATGGGCAAGATTTCACTTTAGGGGCACGCGGGGGAATCAGTATTCCAAATTTATCTGCAAAAGGTTCGGAAAATAATCCTTTGAATACGGGTTATAAATCAAGACTGGGACCGGATGCCGGTATTTTTGGGGAGTTTCATTTATCATCTTTGTTTTCTATAGAAGCGATGCTGGAGTATTCTTCACAAGGTGGAAAGAAAGATGGCATGCAGGCTTTTCCTACTCCTCCTGAAATAGCGGGTATGTTTCCGCAAGGCACTGCGCCACAATATTTATACGCCAGTTACAAAAGCGAGGCAAAATTGAACTATCTTTTAATTCCTGTTCTTGCCAAATTTGGACGCAATTTAAACAGCAGTTCCCCCATTAGAATTTATATCGATGCCGGCCCATTTGCCGGCTTTTTACTTTCTGCACACCAGGTTACGAGCGGTTCGAGTTTGATTTATGCTGATGAAAAAGGGCAACAACCTTTACCTGCACCCGCTCAGTCTTTTGATGCAAACAACGACATTAAGAATCAATTAAACACGTTCAATTTTGGTGTTTCAGGAAATATTGGCATTGCATACAATTTCAACCGGAGTAACATTTTTATAGAAGGCGGCGGCAATTATGGATTTTTAAATATTCAGAAAGGAACTGCAAATGGTAAAAATAATACCGGTGCCGGAACAGTCGATATCGGTTACGCATATACGTTTGGCAAATAAGCAGCAAACGAACAAATAAAGTAAAATGATTTTCTGAAAGAAGTGTCTATGGATGAATCAGTCTATAAGCAGCAGGTAATATTTCAATTGAAAATTCTTTAAAAGTTACTGCCGGGTCGCCGTCGATATGAAGCGGTGCAAGTTGTGGATTTTTTATTTTCAGTTTTTTTGTTTGAAAATAAATGATATTTTTTTTGTCAAAATTTTTTTTGGAAAAGCTTTTTATTTCTCCCGAAATAAGTTGTTTTATAAACGAGATAACAATTTGTGGTTTCGTTGTTTTCTTCAACACAACAATGTCCAAAAGGCCATCGCAAATGCTTGCTTTTGGCGCGATTTTGAAATTATTTCCAAACTGATTACTGTTAGCAATGCAAATCAAAAATGCATCTACCTTAAATTCACTGTTTTCTGCTTCGATATTGAAAGGATAAGTTTTTGCAGCAAAAAAATTCTTTAGGGCAAGTTTGGTATAACTGTTCAGTCCCCGGGTTTTTTGTTTTGAAAAATCATGCGCCACTTTTGCATCAAAGCCAAGCCCACACACGTGAGTACTCACTTTATTGTTGATTAAAAAAACATCCGTATACGTTGAGTTTCCTTCTAAAATAATATCTATTGATTTATCAATTGATTTCGGAATCCCGGCAGTGCGCGCCAATCCGTTGCCCGAGCCCAAAGGAATAATACCAATATTTACAGGAAGATTTAGAATAGCTGAAACGATCGGTGCAATGCTTCCATCACCTCCGCAAATGGCGATATCCGTTACGGTTTCATTTTTAATTTTATCATGCAAAAAATCGTAATTGCCGTCTTTTGAGGTGAATAGAATTTCAAAAGAAATATTGTCTTCTTCGCATTTCGCAATGATCTTTTCTTCTAAATTTAATTTGCTTTTTACTCCTGAAATTGGGTTGATAAAAAATAGAATTTTGCGGCTCATAATTGGCGTAATTCGTGCAAAAAGATTGTGTTGTTATTTTTTAATTTTTTTGGTTTAATGCATTCCACAACAAGTCTTTTAATTCGGTCAAACCTTTATTTGTAACGGAAGAAATAAAAAGATGCGGAATGCCATCCGGCAATTCTTTTTGAATTGCTTCTTTCAGTTCCTCATCGAGCATATCACTTTTGCTGATGGCAATCAGAAATTTTTTGTCCAGCAATTCAGGATTATATTCTTTCAATTCATTTTGCAAAATTTTAAATTCTTCCCCGTGATCTTTACTATCAGCGGGGATCACAAAAAGCAAAACGGGGTTGCGCTCGATGTGTCTTAAAAATCTGTATCCAAGCCCTTTTCCTTCTGCAGCGCCTTCAATAATTCCAGGCAAATCTGCCACACAAAAACTCTTGTTATCGCGATATTCCACCATCCCAAGTTGAGGAGTTAAAGTGGTAAAAGCATAATCGGCAATCTTTGGCTTTGCCGCTGTAATTACAGAAAGCAGCGTTGATTTCCCGGCGTTGGGAAAACCTACCAAACCCACATCTGCAAGCACTTTTAATTCTAATGACACGAAACTTTCTTCGCCCGGCTCTCCTGGTTGTGCATGTTCGGGAGCCTGGTTTGTTGGGGTAGCAAAATGTGAATTTCCCTGCCCACCGCGGCCGCCTTTCAATAAAATCTTTTGCTCGCCATCTTCCAGTATTTCCACTTTTTTCCCATCTTCAGCAATCATTGCAATAGTACCCAGTGGCACTTCAATAATGATATCTTTTCCATCATGCCCGGTACAATTATTTTTGCTTCCGTTTTCCCCATTATCTGCAAAAATATTCTTATAATAACGCAGGTGTAAAAGTGTCCAGAGATTTTTATTTCCGCGCAAAATAATATGGCCGCCTCTTCCGCCGTCGCCTCCATCAGGGCCACCAAAAGCAGTTAGTTTGTTACGTAGAAAATGTCTGCTGCCCGCCCCGCCATGTCCGCTTTTGCAAAATATTTTTATTAAGTCTATGAAGTTTGATTTTTCCATGCGGTAAATTTCGCGAAGTTTTTTTTAGCAATCGTTTTTATCAAATAAAGGAAAAAAATGAGTAAAGTAATTGGGCAAATTATATTTGGTAAATGTAAGACCGGCGATCCATTTTGTTAACAGTAAACAAACAAATAATCCAATTCTTATTCCCTCATTTCCATTTTAGTGTATTAATAAGATGTTTCATGTCTTCCTGCAAAAAAGCATTTACAGGCCTGAGAGAATCTTCATTTGGCGTAGCATCAAAATATAAGGCACCTCTTAAAAAATGATGCAGGGTATCTGACAAAAAAAATTGTTTTGCAGTGGCTACATTTCCGGAAAGTGTGAAGAAAATGCCGGAGATATTATTTGGAGTATGCATCACGCTGTCTTGTATTGAATAGGCTTTGATGTCATTTTTATAAGTGAGGTTGTAAGAATCATTTACCATTTTTTCAAAGCTGTTTTTTCCGATAGAATCACGATAACCGCCCTCCGGATTTTTTACTTTGTAAACCGATGTGCCACCGATATTTTTATAACTGATAAAAATGGTACCGTGAAATGAAGGGAAAACGATATTAATCCAATATGGATTTTTTTCACCCACATTAAAATAGGATGAATCCTTTGCTATCCGGGCATACACAGGATATTCGAAAGAATAAGGATAAGAAGGGTCATCAAAAGTTGTATAAGATTTTTTGGGGAAATCAATTTTAAAATATCCTTCTTTTTTAGAAGTATAATTTGAATTGCAGCTGAAAAAAATCAAAAGAAATAAGAAAAAGAAAATCCGGTGCATCAGAAAAATTTGCTACAAAATAAGCGATTTTATTTTGCTGGTTTTTGTTTTAAAGTAAGTTTCACTTTTTGAATACGATTCTTATTTATTTCCAGAACCGTGAACACGTAATTGGCAGTTTCAAAGTGTGCATTTACCTTCGGAAACTCGCCCGCAATTTCTAAAACAAGTCCTGCGAGCGAATCACTTTCTCCGCGGAGCAAATCAAAAGTGTGGGTAGGAATATTTAATATTTTACACACCTCGTTGATCATGGTTTTGCCTTCAAAAATATAAGTGTAATCATCAATTTTTTTGTTGACGCTTTGTTCATCATCAAACTCATCCTGGATGTCGCCAATGATTTCTTCCATAATGTCCTCCAGAGTGATGAGGCCGGAAGTACCACCAAATTCATCTACTACTACCGCCATGTGTATCCGTTTATTTCTAAAATCCTGTAGCAAATCTTCAATTAATTTTTGCTCATGCACATAAAAAACCGGCCGCATCAACGGATGCCAATCAAATTGTTCTTCCTTCAAATGAGATAAAATATCTTTTGTATGTAGAATGCCTACAATTTCATCCAGGTTGTTTTTATATACCGGTAACCGGGAATAAGAATATTCCTTTATTTTTTTCAAAACATCCTGGAAAGAAACAGAAATTTCAATGCCGTTCACATCCAGTCGCGGACGCATGGTTTGTTTTACCGTCGTATTACTAAATTTACGGATGCCCTTCAGAATTTGTTTTTCTTCACTGGTCGCTTTATCATCGGGCAATAAATCGATTGCGTCATCAATCTGGCTTTCTTTCATACCTGACGATTCTGAATGAAAAAGATTTTCAACAGAATCTCCAAAGGCAACAAGTTGACGGGCAATCTTAAAAAAAATACGGTTAAAAATTTCGATAGTCATAGACGCCGTAGATGCAAACCAGATTTTATGATGTGTAGCCCACACTTTAGGAAGCGCTTCACAAAACAGGACCAATACGCCGCTGATAGCAACTACTTTTATTAAAAAGTTGATCACCGGATGCAACCCGAGTGTATTGATCCATTCATTGATGAGCGAATTGGAAATAAGAATGATGCCGATATTTACGAGGCAATTGGATATGAGCAGCGATGCCATCAGTATTTTTGGATTGGCAAGGAGGGTTACAATCCTTTTATAAGAAGGTTGCTGTCGCGTTTTAAGCATATTCATATCCTTGAGGGTTAGTGAAAAGAAAGCCATTTCAGACCCGGAAAAAAGAAAAGATAGTACAAAAAGAATGAGCAAAATAAAAACCAGAATCGTAGTATCGGCAGAAGTGATGGCTATAAACGTAAGCAATTGATGACTGTTTTCAATAATCATAAGATGATGCAAAGCCAAAAGATTTTATTAAAGATAGGCAGCTTTTATTTTATTCAGATAGTTTTTCTTCATTGGAATCTAAGGAACTTATATTACCATGCAAAGGTTCATGTGGTTCATCCAAATGAATATCAGATCGCTTATCGAGCATAATTAGATTATCAGCGATAATTTCTGTTGCTACTTTTTTATTGTGTTCGCGGTCTTCCCAATACCTCGTTTTCAAACGCCCTTCGACATAAACCAGGCTGCTTTTATGCAAATATTTTTGTGCCAGTTCGGCCAGTCCACGCCACAAAACAACATTATGCCATTCTGTTTGCGATATCGCTTTACCGTTTTTATCTTTGTATGTTTCTGTTGTTGCCAAAGGGAATTTTGCAACTGGTATATTGCCTTCAAGGTATTGAATATCCGGGTCTTTTCCGAGGTTGCCAATCAATATCACTTTATTAACTCCGCGCAGAAAAACATTTTTTCTGCAATTTTAAAATTATAAAACCGAGCTTAAAGGTACATTTTTCTTATCCAAATAAGAAGATATAAATTTTGGAAAGGCGAACGTTTTTAATTGATGCATTTCTGTCATAAAATATTTTCTTCCGGCAATTGGTTTTTTTACCTCCAGATGGATAAATCTTCCTGTAATAAATTGATGTGTCAGTTTTTGCGTAATTTTTTCTGAAATAAACTTCACTGTATAATTCTTCCTTTTCAAAAGAGATATAAATTCGCCATTTTCTAAAATTTCCTGGTCATTCAAAAAGCTTTCCGTTTCTATTAAAATAAATTCATACAGATTTTGCCAGATATCTTTTTCAACTCTTTTGTTCAGATAAACCTTTCCATTGTATTCTATAATGAGGTAATTAAAAAAACGGTTTTTTTGTTTGTTTACTGAATGATTCACAGGCAAAATGGAAACTTTATTTTGAAGAAAAGCAACACACTTTTTTTGCAGAGGGCATTGCAAACATAATGGTTGAGCTGGTTTGCAGATTACTGCACCAAAATCCATAATCGCCTGGTTGTACTGCGCAGGATTTTTTTTGTCAATAAGTGATTGTGAAAGAGCTGCATAAAATTTTTTTCCTTCGGTTGAGTTTACCGGTATTTCTATTCCAAAAAACCTGGATAAAACCCGGAAAACATTTCCATCCAAAACAGCATAAGGCTGATTAAATGCAAAAGATGCAATCGCTGAAGCAGTATAATTTCCAATGCCTCTCAGTGATAAAATGGTTTCATACTTTTCAGGAAATTTTCCCTCTAGTTTTTCATAAATAAATTTTGCCGTAATTATTAAATTTTTACAACGCGAATAGTAACCCAAACCCTCCCACAATTTATAAACTTCATTTTCAGCAGCGGCAGCAAGTGTTTTTACATCTGGAAAAGCGGTGATGAATCTATTATAATAAGCCATTCCCTGCTGCACTCTTGTTTGCTGCAGTATAATTTCACTGATCCAAATTTTGTATGGATCTTTCTCTCCCTTCCATGGCATTTCGCGATTATTTTCCGCCAGGTGCCAAACAATTAAAGAATCTGTAAAGAATTTTTGATGTTTCATAATTGATGCTTCTCTCTTTTTTCGGTCATTTTACAGCAAAAAACTCTTTTTTATAAAATAAAAAAAATAGACATACACAAATTATATTATAGCAGGTTATTACAATAAAGATTATTAAATTTGCCATACCTGGTTGAAACATTAATGGAAACACATTTTAATTTTCATAAATAAAGAGTTTCACATGAGAAAAGCAGATTTAATAAACCGGATTTCAGACAAAACAGGAATCGCAAAAGTAGATGTTCTTGTAACACTGGAAACATTATTTACCGAAGTAAAGAAAACCCTTAGCGAAGGGGAAAATATTTACATCAGGGGCTTTGGTAGTTTTATTACCAAAAAAAGAGCGGCCAAAATAGGCAGGAATATTAAAAAAAATACGGCAGTAGAAATTCCGGCGCATTATATTCCCGCTTTTAAACCTTCTAAGGAGTTCGTAGAACAAATAAAAGAAAAGGAGGTCTCTTAAGCCAGGTAAAAAGCTTACCTTTGCGCACCGATAAAAAATCCCGGACAAAATTTGAACAAACAAGTTATTTTAGCTGCATCTGGCCTTATCCTGGTTTTTATACTTTTTTTCTTTGGAAAAACAACAACTACAAAGAAAGAAACTCCGGCTGCACACATATCAGAGGCTCCGGTTTTCAATATTAAAGACACGCTTCTTGCTGAAAAGCAAAAACTGTCGCCCATTCGTTTGATTTATGTAACGAATATTGAAAATAACATCAGCCGCGGTGATTTGAAAAATCAATCTGAAAATCAATATACGAACCTGGCTAATTTTTGGAAAGATTCTGTCGGGGCATTCATTCCATATATTTATTATTTAAGCGAAGCGGCAAAGTTGGATAATTCAGAAAAAAAACTCACCTTTGCAGCCCGTTTTATTTTAGAGAACATGAGGAGGGAGGAAAATGCGGCGCAAAAAGTATGGGAAGCACAGACTGCAGCCGATCTTTTTGAAAGAGCATTAAAGCTGGATCCGGAGAATCAGGATTTGAAAGTAGGACTGGGAAGTTGCTATGTATATGGAGAGGGAATGATTGGAAATGCAGAGCAAACGATGAAGGGCATTCAGCAGTTGCTGCAGGTAGTAGAAAAAGATTCCAACAATATGCAGGCACAATTGGTATTGGGAATTGGAGGTGTTATTTCGAGCCAATACAGCAAAGCGATTGAAAGATTAAAGAAGGTGGTTGGTTTTGATCCCCATAATCTTGAAGCTGTTTCCTGGCTGGCTGATGCCTACGCTGCTACAGGTGATAAACCAAATGCCATCAAATGGTATGAACAGAGCAAACACCTGGTTAATAATCCGGAATTTAGTAAAGAAATAGATGCCCGGATAAAAACTCTAAATGAAGGCCATTAATTGGTTTTATCATGCAATCACTGACAGGTAAAATATTTATTTGTCTTTTATTATAAACTTATTAAAAATTTATCTATGCCTTGCGGTAAAAAAAGAAAACGTCATAAAATCGCTACTCACAAGCGTAAAAAGCGTTTAAGAAAGAATCGTCATAAGAAGAGGTAATTATTTACTTACTTTTACTATCGCATGCCGGTTGCAATCCGGCTTTACTTTTTCCTTCTGTTTATGGTTTAGTGGAAGCAACTAATTTAAAAGATTTTGCGTTGAACAAGGAACTTATTATAAATGCTGCCCCACAGGCAGTAGAAATAGCCTTACTTGAGGATAAAAAGCTGGTGGAAATGCATAATGAAAATGCAAATTCCAGTTTTGGTGTGGGCGATTTGTATTTAGGGAAGGTAAAAAAATTAATTCCAGGACTAAATGCTGCTTTTATAGATGTTGGTTTTGAAAAAGACGCCTTTCTTCATTATTCAGATTTAAGCCCTTACGTTCGCTCGCTTTTGAAATTTACCAAAATGGCGATGAATGATAATTCAGAATCAGGGATGAATTTTGAGAAATTCGTAGTGGAGCCGGAAATAATTAAGACCGGTAAAATTGCAGAAGTTTTAAGTGGTAAACCGAATATTCTTGTACAAATTTTAAAGGAGCCGATTGCGGCAAAAGGCCCGCGGCTTAGTTGTGAAATTTCTTTGCCGGGAAGGTTTGTCGTTATTACTCCATTCAACGATATTATCGCTGTTTCCAGAAAAATTCATTCTTCAGAAGAAAGAAAAAGATTACAGAAAATAATTGAAGCGGTAAAACCAAAAAACTTTGGCGTAATCGTACGAACTGCTGCAGAAGGAAAGCATGCGAATGAATTACATGAAGATTTATTGGGATTAATCAATACCTGGAAAAATATTCAAAGAAATCTGAAAGGGGCTGTCGCTCCCACAAAGATTTTGAGCGAAGAAGGAAAAACAAACAGCATTCTCCGCGATTTACTTACAGAAGATTTTAATAAAATTGTAGTAAATGATAAAAACATTTATAACGATACCAAAACATATCTGCAGCGCATAGCACCGGAAAAAACTGATATTCTGTCTTTTCATAGCAATGGTTCGCCAATTTTTGATTCTTACGGAATTACCCGTCAGGTGAAAGCATCTTTTGGCAAAACCGTGAACCTTCCAAGCGGCGCGTATCTGATTATCGAACATACAGAAGCATTGCACGTAATAGACGTAAACAGCGGTTATAAAAGTGTTGGAAATAACCAGGAACAAAACGCCTTTGAAACGAACATTGAAGCCGCTGCTGAAATAGCCCGACAGCTACGATTGCGTGATATTGGCGGAATCATTGTGGTAGATTTCATAGACATGAAACTTCCTGAACATAAAAAGCAACTCGCTGAGCAAATGGACCAGTTTATGCGAAAAGACCGGGCCAAACATGCAGTTCTTGCTATCAGTAAATTTGGCCTGATGCAAATTACCCGTCAACGCATGAAACCGGAAACCTACATCAATACAATGGAAGTTTGTCCAAGTTGTGAAGGCACCGGGAAAATTTCATCGACACTGGTTCTGGAAGATGAGATCGAAAAAAATCTCAGTTACCTCATCATGCAAAAGCATACGGGATTAACTATTGAAGTGCACCCGATTCTATATGCATATCTCACCAAAGGCTTGTTCTCAAGGCGTTTTAGATGGAGCATGAAATTCAAACAAAAAATCAAAGTACGCCCCAATACAAATTACCATTTGACTGAATTTCATTTTTATGATGAGAATAATGAGGAGATAAAATTGTAAGATTATTTTCTCTTCATTTGTTCATTTCGATGATTCAGGTATTCTTTTGCTGTTAGGACAGGAATCAGAGAATTTTTAAAATCTTTTTTATTTCGGCTGATAATCATATCAAGGTGGTTTTCAAGGGCTGAATGGTATTGAATGGCATCCTCGAAATCCTTAAAATTTGAAGCAAGTGCTAATTCCAGAATTTTATCGTCCATTGGTAAGACTGAAACTAAAATCTTGAATTTTATTAAAATTTTTATCGCTTCTTCTGAACTTTTCTCCTTTGCTATTAAATAATGCGCATTTGCAACCGTCAGAGATGAAACATATAATTTTACTTTTTTAAAATCAGAAAGCGTAAATAATTGTTGTGCTTCCTCATAGAATTCTTTTCTTTTGGAAAGCAGATCAATTACAACATTGGTATCTACCAGTAAATTGTCCATTAAGAGTATTTTTTGGAAAGATAATCAGCATACCCTTTTTTATAGTCGTCAGCTTGCGAAGAAATCACACCTGTAAGGCTTTCAACAAGTGGACTAACTGCAGATTTACCGGGTTTTTTCTGGGTTATTGAGCGGAGATAATTTTCAATCAATTTTGAAAGGCTAAGTCTGTTATCTTTTGCATAGATTTTTGCTTGCTCAATAATATTATCGTCGATATTTAAAGTAAGTTTCGTGTTCATTTTAAAAAATTTACGTGTAAAAATAAAAATAATTTACGTAAAATTTTAAAAATTCATTTTGTATTTTTTTAATCACCATATTGCATTAGCGACTATCAATAAAGTTGATGTTCTATCAAGTTGGAACTTTAAACATATCATAAATCTGGACAAAATTAAAAGGTATAATTCTGTAAATTTACGGTTAGGTTGCATGATAGTTGAAATTAGAAGTCCAAAAGACCTTATTAATTATGGAAACGATAAGTAAGCAAAAAACATTTGATGTAGTAAAGATGATGCGTGAAATCCGGGACAAGATAAGTGCGGAAACCCGGAATATGAGCTTTGAAGAATTAAAAGCTTATATCAACGAAAAATTGTCTGAAAGCAAAACTAAACACAAAAGAATGGATTGAGCCACACATTGATGGGAAAATCAATTTTAAAAAGATTTCTTATTCTGAAATTTTCGATAAATAATAAAATAAAGCCAAAAGTGCCAGGCTTATAGTTGTCATTCTCAGATACCTACATTTTTATAGTAACCTTCTTTTTTTCTTTCACATATATATTTCAGTTCATTAGTTTTGTTGATTAATTTAATAAAACACTAATGACAAATTACCTTGCAGAGAAAGAAAGATATCAACAGATGCAATACCGTCGTTGCGGTAACAGCGGCTTGAAATTGCCGTTAATTTCTTTGGGCTTATGGCACAATTTCGGAAAGATTGATGACCTGGAAAATTGCCGCAATATTTTGCACACCGCATTTGATAATGGGATTACTCATTTTGATTTGGCAAATAATTACGGCCCTCCGCCCGGAGCGGCTGAAGAAACATTTGGGAAATTATTTAAAGAAGACTTTAAACCATATCGTGATGAATTAATTATATCATCAAAAGCCGGTTATAAAATGTGGGATGGTCCTTATGGCGATTTTGGTTCTAAAAAATATTTGGTTTCAAGTCTTGATCAAAGTCTGAAGAGAATGGGACTGGATTATGTAGATATATTTTATCATCACCGCCCTGATCCGGACACGCCCTTGGAAGAAACCATGAATGCATTGGATTTGATCGTAAGGCAGGGAAAAGCATTATACGTTGGTATTTCAAATTATAAGGCAGATGAGGCAAAAAAAGCGATTGAAATGCTGCGTGAACTAGGAACGCCATGTTTGATTCACCAGGCAAGATATTCGATGTTTGACCGCTGGGTGGAAGATAAATTATTAGATGTTTTGGAGGAGGAAAAAGTAGGCTGTATTACCTTTTCATCTTTGGCCCAGGGATTACTTACGAATAAATATTTGAATGGAATTCCTGTGGATTCAAGAGTGGGAAGACACCTTGAAAATGGCGCTATTACTCAATCACAAATTACGACGGAAGTAATTGAAAAAGTAAAAAAGCTAAACCAAATTGCGCAAAGCAGAAATCAGTCATTGGCGCAAATGGCGCTTGCCTGGATTTTAAAAGATAAAAGAATTACTTCTGTAATTCTTGGTGCCAGCAAAGCGAAACAGGTAACAGAAGGAGTGGATGCAATAAAAAATATTGAGTTTGGTAAAGAGGAATTAGATAAGATCAATGCAATTCTTGAATAGCTGAAGGTTGAAGGTACCGTGTTCTATGTTTAAGGTTGAAGATTGAAGGGTTGAAGGTTCAATGTTGAAACAACGTTTTTTCTAAACATTCTAAACCAATCTAAACCATTTTAAGCCATTCCAAACTTTTCTAAACAAACTAAACAAAACAGATAAACTTTAAAATCGCATCATGTCTTTAGTCCACATCCTGGCATTCAGCAGTTCACGTTACCGTAACACAGAGTACCTTGAAACAAACTTTCCTGACATTAAAAATTTTATTGGCGGTAAATCCCGCCTGAACTCATTGGGGCAGGCAATAAATATTGCGTTTATTCCTTTTGCTACAGCAGACAATAAGTATGAAGAATATGGGCTTCATGTAATGGATTCTTTAAAAGATTTACCTTATAAAATCGAAATTGTATTTCCCCAAAATGCAAAATCATTGATTGAAAAATGCGATGCGATTATGATTGGTGGGGGCAATACTTTTAAGTTATTGCATGATATTTATGATTTAAATTTATTGGATTTGATTCGTGATAAAGTCAATAACGGCGTGCCATACATTGGATGGAGCGCGGGCTCTAATATTCTTGGCCTTACGATTGGCACTACCAATGATATGCCCATTGTTGAACCAAAATCATTTAAGGCTTTGGGATTATTTCCTTTCCAGATAAACCCTCATTATTTCAATATAAAAACAGAAGGATTTAATGGTGAAACACGGGATGAAAGATTGGAAGAATTTATGCAAATGAATCCAGGAATTCCAATTGCGTGCTTGCCTGAAGGAAGCGGTTTAAAACTGGAAAATGATATGCTGAAATATTTTGGCAAAGATCAAGGCTCTTTATTTTATAATGAAAATGAAGAAACAAACTTTATAAAAAGAGAAATAAAAGATGGTGAAGATCTTTCGTTTCTTTTATAAGAGATACATTACTTCAATAAAAAAACTTCATGCAGTAAACGCATAAATAATTGAAATTTCCATTTTAGAAACTATAATTCCACCAAGATTTTAAACGTTTTGAATTTTCATTTACAGCACAATTGCTTCACTTTTTTTTAACAAAAAATAAAATTTAAATCTGCGATGCTTATATGCATTTTCATTTTTCCATTTAATTCTTGTGTAAATTCGTAGTTAATGGAGAACACGCTCGACATCCCAAAGTATACAATGAACGAAGAAGAAGAAAAGAAAGAAATTCTTCGTAAATACCGTGCATTATTACGGGCTTTAAAACCAAAATTAAAACCCGGAAGTAAAGAGCAGGTAAGGGTTGCTTTTGAAATAGCTGCTGAAGCTCATAAAACAACCCGACGCAAAAGTGGTGAACCATACATTTTGCATCCGCTGGCTGTAGCGATGATTTGTGTGGAAGAAATCGGGCTTGGTGTGCGGAGTACCATTTGTGCATTGCTACATGATACGGTAGAAGATACGGACATTACGCTGGAAATGATAACCCGTGAATTTGGTCCGGAAATAGCAAAAATTGTAGATGGACTTACTAAAATATCCAATGTTCTTGATGCCAATTCATCTCAACAGGCTGAAAATTTTAAAAAGATTTTACTTACTCTTACTGATGATCCAAGAGTAATTCTAATCAAACTTGCAGATCGTCTTCATAACATGCGTACGCTTGGAAGCATGAAGCGCGAAAAACAATTGAAAATTGCTTCGGAAACGGTTTATGTGTATGCACCACTTGCTCACAGGATGGGGCTTTACAACATTAAAACAGAAATGGAAGACCTGGCAATGAAATACATGGAGCCTGACAGTTACCATTACATTGCTGAAAAACTTGCGAATACCAAAAGAGAGCGCACCCGTTATATCAACGATTTTATCAGGCCGATAAAGGAAAAGCTTATCAACGGAAAATTTGATTTTGAAATTTACGGACGGCCAAAAAGTATTCATTCCATCTGGAATAAAATGAAAAAGAAGGGGATTTCGTTTGATGAAGTATATGACCTTTTCGCAATCAGGATTATTTTGAATTCTCCTCCTGAACGTGAAAAAGAAGATTGCTGGAAAGTATATAGTTTGGTTACAGATGAATACAATCCTTCTACAGAGCGGCTTCGCGATTGGCTCAGCAATCCCAAAAGTAATGGTTATGAAGCGCTGCATACGACTGTGATGGGCCCACATGGAAAATGGGTCGAAGTGCAAATTCGTACAAAGCGAATGAACGACATTGCCGAAAAAGGATTGGCGGCGCATTGGAAATATAAAGAAGGAACGTCTGAAGAAAACAGGTTTGACAATTGGTTTCATCAAATACGCGACATGCTTGCAAGCCAGGATACCAACTCCATTGATTTTCTGCAGGATTTTAAATTGTCTTTTTTAGCAGAAGAAATATATGTTTATTCCCCGAAGGGGGATATTAAAATGCTCCCAAGCGGCGCTTCTGCATTGGATTTCGCATTTGCTGTTCATACTGCTATTGGTGAAAAATGTATTGGTGCAAAAGTGAATCACAAGCTTGTTCCCATTGGCCATAAATTACGCAGTGGCGACCAGGTGGAAATCATTACATCTACCAAGCAAAAACCGAAAAGTGAATGGTTGAAAATGGTGGTTACTACCAAAGCAAAATCTAAAATAAAAGATTCCTTAAAAGAAGAAAAAAGAACAGTGGCAGAAGAAGGCAAAAGTATTTTGCAAAGAAAATTAGATGGCTTGGGCGTTGCCATGAACCAGGCAAACGTGGAAGAAATTACCAACTTTTACAAGCTTAATTCTTCACTGGATTTATTTTATGATATTGCTGTAAAAAAAACAGACCTCAGAGAATTAAAAGATTTCCAGGTATTGGGCGATAAAATTTCTGCACCAAAGATTATCAAACCTCCTGTTGAAGAAAAAGGATTAAGCGTTTTAAAAAAGGATAAAAAAGATAATGAGCTGATTATTTTTGGAGAAAGCAGTGATAAGATCATGTATTCACTTGCCAATTGTTGCAAGCCAATTCCTGGTGATGATGTTTTCGGGTTTGTAACGCAGGGAGAAGGTTTAAAGATTCATCGAACCAATTGTCCAAATGCAGCAAGGCTTTTATCCAATTATGGGCATCGGGTGGTGAAAACAAAATGGGTGAATAATAAAGAGATTTCTTTTCTTACCGGTATTAAAATTATCGGGCTGGATGATGTAGGCGTTATCAATAAAATTACCAACCTTATCAGCGGAACTTTAAAAATAAATATCAATGCGCTTACGATTGAAGCCAAGGAAGGTTTGTTTGAAGGCAATGTAAAGGTGTATGTGCATGATAAAGACGAACTGGATGACCTCGTGTCGAATTTATTAGCATTGCCTGGCATTGAAAGTGTCGAAAGATATGATACGGAATAAGTATTCATCTTATTTGTTCTTTTACTGCCGGCTTGTTTTTATTTCTTTGATAAATTTGTTTTCATTTTTATGATTCTTTAATTAAAATGAAGCACAAACCTCAGGTAAATTTACAGGCAAAAATGTGCCCGGATAAAACATCAATCTAAAACATTACAACTTCTTTTTAGAAAATAAGGAACCATAATATTTGTTGGTTTGCTGTAATTTTATTTCATGCTTTATTTAAAAAAATCACCCTGGATTTTAAAAAAAACCTTTCCCGAACGTGTTTGGAATATAAAAACAGATGAAAAAATCTTATACCTGACTTTTGACGATGGCCCTCATCCGGAAGCTACTTTATTTGTTTTGGAACAATTAGAAACGTACAATGCCAAAGCTACTTTCTTTTGTATTGGAAAAAATGTAAAAGAACATTTTCCGATTTATACACGTATGATTTCTGAAGGGCACAAACCTGGAAACCATACCTATCATCATTTGAACGGATGGAAAACAGATGACAAAAAATACATTAATGACATTGAAGCAGCCGCAAAAATTATCGATAGCAATCTGTTCAGGCCGCCTTACGGAAGAATTACGAAGTTTCAGTCAAAGACAATTAGTGGTGAAAAACTTCATTTAAAAACAATTATGTGGGATGTGCTAAGTGGCGATTTTGATCCTTCTGTTACCGGTGAGAATTGTTATTTGAATGTAGTGAATAATGCACAGCCGGGTTCAATAGTGGTTTTTCATGATAGCGCCAAAGCGTTTACCGTACTGCGTTACGCGCTGCCACGAATATTAGAATATTACTCACAGAAAGAGTATCAATTTAAAATTTTGGAGGAAGAACTTTTCTAAAAAAATTGGGCCTGAGTAGATACTCAAGCCCGTTTTTAATCCGTACCCTATGAAAACTTGCGTGAAGTTAAATATTATTTAACAAATTATCAACAATTTTTTATTATAGGGAAATATTTTTTTTAAGGCAAAGTGATGGTATAGGTTTTTCCATTTATCGTAATAGTAGCCTGGTTGTCGCAGGATCCATCACCATAATCGAGCACCGCTGCATTTGCATTTGAATTACGTGTAAATTGAATTTGTCCTTTTACCCTCCATAAACAGGTACTTTTTCTAATTATAGGCTGTATTATTGAAGTGCTCCAGGAGTTTCCATTAGAATTGTTACCATTGGAATTTCCGGTTATTTCATATACATCATCCAAAGGATAAAGCGGCGTTCCGTTTCCTTCCGTTTGCATATATTGGCGGGTAGCATTCCAGGAAACCCATTTGCCATTTTGCGTATTAGTGATTTTTCCATTTTGCACGGTTACGGTCCATGCAGTCTTGTTTGAGGTGCTGGTATTTTCTACCGTATGGGTTCCTTCAACCGAAAAACTATCTACCTGGTAATTCACAAAAGTGGTAGTGGCTTTACTGCCGGGAACGGTCATTGGACCGGTAAAAATGGTAATAATTTTGCCGGAACGTGATTTTTTATCTTTTCCTAAACATCCGCTGCCAAAATCTATGGTAACGGTTTTAGGAAATTGATGCAGGATTTTTGGAGTGACAGTTATAGTAAAACAGCGGCTGGCAGAATCTGTTGAAGCAGAATTAGCAGTGCGATAAACAACGCCTGTTCCGGTTCCGAGGCCAATATCTTCTCCGGCATCAGTAGATTGTACGCCCATCGCAATGTTGAACACGTCGTCAAACTCAGAGGAGATGTTCGTCTCGCTTTGAACTGCATCTACGGATAATGCAGGATCCGGATTATTCGCATTATTATTATTGTTGTCTTTTTTGCAGGAAGATAAGAAAATGAAACCTGTCAGAATAATTGCTGATAGCAATTTTCTAAATGAGGGAATCTGTTTCATAAATGTTTAAGATTAAGTGAGAAATTTTGAAAACAGAATCATTGACTTGCTGCAGCAATTACAAGTTTAACAAAGAGTTAAAAAAAATATTTTCCTTTGCTTTATGAAATTAATAGATACACACACTCATTTGTATGTAGAAGAGTTTAAAGACGATATAAAGGCAGTAATTGAAAGAGCTGAGGCGGAAGGAGTAGAAAAATTTTATCTGCCCGCAATTGATAGCGCAGAAAATGAAGCTTTAGTAAATTTAGAAAAAAAATTTCCGGAAAAAATATTTGCAATGGCTGGTTTACATCCGTGCTCCGTGCAAGAAAATTTTAAAGAAGAATTAAAAAAAATTGAACAACAGTTATCAAAAAGAGAATTTGCCGCGATTGGGGAAACAGGACTTGATTTTTATTGGGATACTACTTTTTCCAAACAACAATATGAAAGCCTGCACATTCATGCTCAATGGGCGATCGAATATAAAAAACCATTGGTGATCCATACCCGCAACGCGATGCAGGAAACAATTGATTTGGTAAAAGAATATAAAGGCAAAAATATTTTTGGAATATTTCACTGTTTCAGTGGAACATTAAAAAATGCAAAAGAAATTATTGATGCTGGTTTTCTTCTTGGTATAGGCGGCGTGCTCACTTTTAAAAATTCCGGACTGGCAGAAGTAATCAAAGATGTGGATTTAAAATATTTGGTTTTAGAAACTGATTCTCCTTATTTAGCGCCGGTTCCGTTTCGTGGAAAAAGAAATGAAAGCAGCTATCTGAAATATATTGTTCAAAAGTTAGCCGAAGTGAAAAACATTTCTGTAGAAGAAGTCGCTTTGCAAACCACAAAAAATGCAGAAGAAATTTTTTCTAAAAAATGATTCTTTTTGAAATATTGAATAAAGGATTTCCGGGAATAAAAGAACAAAACAGTAATGGATTTAGCAAAAAATATCGTGCTTATCGGCGGCACTTCACATACCGGAAAATCTACTGTTGCTAAATTCTTAGCAGCAAAAACGGCATTCAATAATCTATCAACCGATAGCCTGGCACGCCATCCCGGCCGTCCATGGAAAGAAAGACTGCGTGAAATTCCATTGCATGTTCAGGAACATTATTGCAATTTGCCGGTAGATGAATTGGTTCGTGATGTAGTAAAGCATTATGAAAAAATATGGCCGATTGTTCAACAAGTTATTGAAACAAACACAAATGGATTGATATTGGAAGGCTCAGCTCTATTACCCAAATTGATTCAGCAGTTGAATTTGAAAACAATCACCCCAGTTTGGCTTACTGCAACGGATGCATTTTTAAAAGACAGGGTTTATAAATCAGGAAATTATTCTAATAAATCCATAAAGGAAAAATATTTGATTGATAAATTCGCTGAAAGAACCATTGCATTTAATAGAATGATTCTAAAAGAAACAGAGGAATTTAATTTCCCATGCCTGGAAGTAGAAAGATTTGGAAAGCTGCAGGATTTAGTGAATAAATGTATTCAAATAACCAGGAAAAGTCAGAGTCACTAATCTTCGCGCATTTCAGGAGTTTCAGTTTGTAGTTTTTTCAAATGCATTATATTTAATAAAAAATATATCGTGAAAGCTCTTGTATCTACCCGCCTTGCTATTATCGTTTTCGCCGTTATTATTGCTTTTTTTGGAGCTAATAATATTTTGCATGCAAAAAATATGGCGACGAATGTTCCTTCGTTTTTACCTGCATCAAAAGTGATGGTTTATATATCAGGTGCCGGGTTTTTACTGGCTGCGGTGGCGTTTATTATTGACCGTTATGCAAAGGTTGCGGGTTATCTTTTAGCTTTGTTATTATTGATCATTGTATTCTCGATTGATGTTCCCGGGATTATTCACTCGCCTAATGTTCATATAAGAATGTTGTATGTTACGAACATGCTCAAAGATGCGGCTCTTGCAATGGCAGCGGTACTTATAGCCGATATTTCGAGAGAAAGAACCATTTGATTCTTCTGATATGGCTGTTACTTTAGCATTTTGGAAAACTTCAATAGAGTTAACTTTACCAATCTGAATGCGAATCGCAAAACAAATATTATCCTTTCCGTTTATTGCATTGATAAAAGTATATCAAATCATTATCTCCCCCTGGTTAGGCCCTTCATGCCGCTATACGCCTACCTGTTCCCAATACGGAGTGGAGGCGTTGAAAAAGTACGGTCCATTAAAAGGTTTATGGCTTACTGTCAAAAGAATTTCACGATGCCATCCGTGGGGCGGACACGGTCATGATCCGGTTCCGTAGGGGTGAATGGTGAATAGTGAATGGGAATAGAAATTCTGGTTATTTCTTTATTTACTGAAATGTTTATGTAAAAACAATTTTATTTATACTGCTATTTTTATTTCTTCATCAAGCGATATTTTTTATTCACTTTTGGATTATTAAAATATTCATCCAGTTCTTTCGGGTTCAGATTATCATCTACCAGCGGCACATCAATCAACTGCAGTTGTACCTGCTGCAATTCATCTTTCATTTTCCCGATTTTTTTGAGAATGTCCGGATCTTTATCGCCTATCAAAATGTTGTCGTTTATCAGATATTGCAACCGCTTGATATCATTCCGTACTAAAGCAGCA
>JBQCFO010000148.1:0-6671 GCA_051959055.1 Ginsengibacter sp.
AAGTCTTCCGGTGAAGCGGTTTTCATAATGATAGTGGAAACTACATCCCCCAATTTTCCCAAAGCATCATTGCTGTATTTCTTTGCAAGTGTATAAGCCTCTTCCGGTTGCAGGTTTGCCAACCCTTCGAGAGCCGCGCCAGATACTGAATACGAAGAATCGTTTACATATTTTTCAAAAAGCGGCTGGTATTTTTTATCAGCCATTTTTGCAAGAATTTCAATCGCTTTTGCCTGCACTTTTTTATCCGGATCTTTTGAAGCCAATTGTTCAACTTTAGTCAAAACGGCCGGAACGTTGTATCCATTTGTATTTTCCAGATTCTCTAAGGTTAATAATCGTAAGCCGTAATATTTATCATTTAACCCGAGAGCAAGGTTGCTTAATTTATTTTTTGCAAAATACTCCAGCGCCTCTCTTCGATCCAAATAACTTCCGCCATATTTATACTGTTGTTCAAATTCATCAGCGGTTTTATGATCCTGTTTTATTGCCAGTAAAACTTTATCTGCATCCACATTCACTAAAGAAGGTTTTTGAGAGCTTGCAAAATAGAAAGTGTCAGCAGGATTTTCCAGCCACACTTTATATCTTTTTTTATTAGCTCCCTGGCTGTAAACATCAATAGCAACAGGTAATTTAAAAATCTTTCCGGTATTCTGCGTTTGATTGACAATCACCCTTTCTTTACCATTGCTATAATCATAATTAATATCCAGCGTGGGCTGCCCGCTTCCATAATACCATTGATTCCAAAACCAATTCATATCCTGCCCGGTTACATCTTCAAACGCGAGCCGCAACTGATGCGCTTCTGCGGTTTTAAATTTGTACAAATTCAAATATTCATTCAGCGATTTAAAAAATGCTGCATCTCCTACATAATTTCTCAACATATTCAAAATACGGCCGCCTTTATTATAACTCACCGCATCAAACATGTCTTCCCTGTTTTTATAATAAAATCTCACCAGGTCTTTATCCTCGCTGCCGCTCAATAAATATCCCTGCATGTCTTCGAAATTTTTCTCATCTGCATTATCTTTTCCATGCCTGAATTCGCGCCACAAATACTCGCTATAGTTTGCAAAAGATTCATTCAAAGTTAGATTGCTCCAGCTTTCACATGTTACCAAATCGCCAAACCAATGATGAAACAATTCATGCGAAATATCATCTTCCCAGGCATTCCCATCCACGAGTTGCCGCGCATTTTGATAAGCGCCATCCTGGTGCAAGGTGGCGGTCGTATTTTCCATGGCGCCACTTACATATTCTCTTCCCACTATCTGGTCATATTTTGGCCATGCGTACGGATAATTCAAAATCTTTGAGAAAAACCCAATCATTGCCGGTGTTTCTCCGAAGATTTTTTTGGCAACCGGAGCGTATTCTTTTTCTACATAATAATTTACGGGAATATTTTTATAAGAATCTTTTACGATTGCATAATCACCAACACCCATAAAAAATAAATAAGGTGCATTCGGTAAATCCATTTTCCAGTCGTCGGTTCTGGTGCCATCTGCATTTTTCTTTTGATTTACTAAAAGGCCGTTGCTGAGTGTTACATATTTCGCAGGAACCGTCATCGAAATTTCCTGCGTTGTTTTTTGGTCAGGTTTGTCAATGGTCGGAAACCAAACACTATTTGATTCCGTTTCGCCCTGCGTCCAGATTTCGATGTGCTCGTTTGTTTTGCCGAGTGGATTTATGAAATACAATCCTTTCGCATCTGTAATAGCCGCGCTGCCTTGTTGTTTTACTTCGTTTGGTTTGGATATATAATTAAGATAAACGATATATTTTTCACCTTCTTTATACGTTTTGTCAAGCTTAATTCTTAATTGCAAACTGTCATAAGTGTATTTTAATGGAATCTTCGACTTTCCTTTTATCAATGCGATTTCTTTAATTTCCATGCCTTTTGCATCAAGCGTTAATGAATCTGTCGCATAGAAGTGCGGCTGAAGCGTAACCCATTCCCGTCCATACATCCATTGTTTGTTATAATCAAACTTCACATCAAGTTTGGTATGAACGAGGTCATTTATTTTAGGATAGCTACCGCGATAAATGTGTTGCCATGCGGTATCAGCCCGATCTGAAGCGGTATCAGATTCGTTTTGTTGTGCGGAAGCTGAAATAATTATTGCAAAAAATAAAAATGCAAGAGAAATTTTTTTCATTAAAGGTTTTATTATAGGAACAAAAGTAGTGGCTAAAGATAAAAAGTTCTTATTTTTTCTTCAGAAGGCAATTATTTATTATGAAATGAAATAGATTTGATGAAATAGAATCGCCGATTATGTTTATTCTTCGTTTCAAAAAACTATTTATTCTTTTTTTGATAACTGTTTTTTCTCTTTCAGTAAAAGCACAAATAACGCATTTTGTTTATTTGCAAACAGAAAACGGATTGCCCTTTTATGTAAAACTCAATAACAAAATAATTAGTTCTTCTTCTGCAGGATATCTAATTCTTCCCAACATAGCAGATGGAACTTATCAAATTGAAGTAGGATTTCCAAAAAATGAATTTCCGGCAGAAAACTTTACTTTTTCTGTTGATAAAAATAATGAAGGTTTTTTGATAAAAAATTTTGAGGACAAAGGATTGCAGTTGTTTAATATGCAATCACTTGCTTTGATTCCTGCCAATCAGGCGGTGCCCGACACCACCAAAGTTGTTGCTACGGTTCCTGCAAAAAAAGAAGCCGATCCATTTACAAAAATGCTGGCAAATGTGGTAAAAGATTCTTCCATTTTAGAAAGCCATGATACCGTTGTTGAGAAGTCAGCAAAACCTGCCGATACAACTGTTGCAGTAAACGCTGATTCATCTGTTGTGACAAACAATACAATTCCCTCATTACCTGTTACCGCCGATACAAATGCTTTTGCGCACACAAATTCCATTTCCAAGCTTTTAAGCACTCGGGATAAAGATGGCTTGCAAATGATCTATACTGATAGTAATACTGATAAAACAGATACGGTTCAGGTTTTTATGCCTGCACAAAAAGAACAATCTGTTACTGATAATACTATAGTTACCAAAAAAGAAAATCAGCCTGTTTCTTCGTTTACTGATACTTCACAGTACACCATTACGCCAACGGTAATAAAACCGGCAACTGATACGAGCGCCTCCGGATTCGTTGCAAGAAAAGATAGTATTTATGTAAATAATGATTCTAAAACAGCACCGGTACAGGTTTTCACCATCGGTCCGGTAAAGGAAAATAAAGAAAAGAAAACCAGTTCTGACGTAAATTCTACTGCAAAAAACTCAGGTGGAATTACTGACATAAAAATTACCGATGCAGACAACGGAAAGCAGAAAAAAAGTGATAATAAAGTTCCTGGAAATGAGATCACCGTTTTGCCAAAAGTAGTAACTGCTTCGAAAGTAAATTCTGATTGTAAAGCATTTGCCAGCAACGAAGATTTTTTAAAGCTTCGCAAAAAAATGGCAGCAGAAAATAATATGGACAACATGTTGAAGACTGCCAGGAAATATTTCAGAAGTAAATGTTTCAGCACCGAGCAGATAAAAGACCTCTCTTATCTTTTTTTGACCAATGAAGGAAAATATAAGTTCTTTGATGCTGCCTATCCATTTACATCTGATTCAGATCAATATGACATGCTGGAATCTCAATTGTCGGATGAATATTATCTGAACCGGTTTAAGGCCTTGATTAGCAAATAACGTTTCAAAGGCTTATGGAAAGATATTTTATAGAGGTTAGTTATAAAGGCACCAATTATTCAGGCTTCCAGGTACAAAAAAATGCCAACAGCATCCAGGCGGAAATTGAAAAAGCTTTGTGCATATTTTTCAAACAAAATTTTTCACTTACCGGCTCTTCCCGTACCGATGCAGGCGTTCATGCACTGCAGAATTATTTTCATTTCGACAGTGATATTGTTTTAGAAGAAAAAAAAGGATTCGTTTACAACCTCAATTGCATTCTTCCACTTGACATTGTAATAAAAAGAATATTCCAGGTAGACGAAAATGCACATTGCCGCTTTGATGCCATATCACGCGAATACAAATATTATATCTTCAGAAATAAAAATCCTTTTTTGCAAGACCGGGCATTTTATTATCCTTATCCTTTAGACATAGACAAACTGAATGATGCCGCAAAACTGTTAATGATTTATAAAGATTTTACTTCTTTTTCGAAAAGAAATACGCAGGTAAAGGATTTTAATTGTGACATAAAAAAGAGCGAATGGATTGAGGAAAAAGAAACACTCGTATATCATGTTGAAGCGAATCGTTTTTTAAGAGGAATGGTGAAAGGCCTTGTTGGTACTATGTTACGCGTAGGAACGGGCAAAATGACTTTGAATGAGTTTGAAGATATTATTCAAAACAGGGATTGCACAAAAGCCGATTTTTCGGTTGATTCGAAAGGATTGTTTCTTGTTTCGGTAAATTATTGAAAAACCGAAAGTTGATATTTGCTTTGAGGCAATTTATTGTGTTTTCATATCTTTGCTCATGGCAACAATAAATAAACCCTCCGCTCCTTCAAAAAAAATCTTCGGTGAAGGATTAACCTTCGATGATGTCTTATTAATTCCTGCATATAGCGAAGTTTTACCACGCGATGTAAATACCACCACACGCCTCACAAAAAATATCACGCTAAATATTCCAATGCTGAGCGCGGCAATGGACACCGTTACGGAAGCGAATCTTGCTATTGCTTTGGCAAGAGAAGGCGGCCTTGGATTTTTGCACAAAAACATGAGTATTGAAGAGCAGGCGGCGCAGGTTAGAAAAGTAAAAAGAAGCGAAAGCGGACTCATTTTAGACCCGATTACATTGAAGCTCGATGCCACTATTGGCGATGCTTTGAAGCTGATGTACGAAAATCATATTGGTGGTATTCCGATTGTTGATGCTGATGGAAAACTGGCAGGAATTTTAACGAATCGCGATTTGCGATTTGAAGACAATATGAAGCGGCCGGTGAGTGAATTGATGACTCACGAAAATCTCATCACTGCTCCCGAAGGCACCGATTTAAAAAAGGCACAATCCATTTTAAGGAAATATAAAATTGAAAAATTACCGGTTGTAAATAAAAAAGGGATTTTAAAAGGACTGATTACTTACCGTGATATTTTACAGGTTCATAATCATCCTTTTTCTGTAAAAGATGAATTCGGAAGATTGCTCGTGGGCGCAGGAGTTGGTATTACGAAAGATATCGGCGACCGGGTTTCAGCATTGCAACAGGTAGGCGTGGATATTATCGCGCTTGACAGTGCACATGGTCACACAAAAGGAGTGATTGACGCTTTGAAAAAAATTAAAAAAGATTTTAAAAATCTCCAGGTTATTGCTGGAAATATTGCCACCGGAAGTGGCGCAAAAGCGCTGGCTGACGCAGGAGCAGATGCAATAAAAGTGGGAATAGGACCGGGTTCTATTTGTACAACGCGTATTGTTGCAGGCGCCGGCGTTCCTCAAATCACCGCTCTGTTAGAAGTATCAGCTGCGATAAAAAATAAGAATGTCGGCATCATTGCAGACGGCGGAATCCGTTACACCGGCGACATGGTAAAAGCATTAGCAGCAGGTGCAGATTGTGTAATGATGGGCGGTGTTTTTGCCGGCACAGAAGAAAGCCCGGGTGAAACAATTATTTATGAAGGAAGAAAATTCAAACAATACCGCGGAATGGGTTCACTTGGCGCAATGGCACAGGGCAGTAGCGACCGTTATTTCCAGGATGGCGAAGAACAAAGTAAAAAATATGTTCCTGAAGGAATCGAAGGACGTATCGCGTACAAAGGGTTTTTGTATGAAGTAGTTCATCAGTTTACCGGTGGTTTGCGTGCAGGAATGGGTTACTGTGGAGCAAAAGATATCCGAGCATTGCAGGAAGCAACCTTTATAAAAATAACCAACGCAGGAATGCGCGAAAGCCACGCACATGATGTGGAGATTACAAAGGAAGCGCCGAATTATAGCAGGTAAATGGGCTGGGATGGTTTCGAAGGGTTTAGAGGAGTTTAGAATTGTTTAGAATTGTTTAGAGAGGCTTAGAAGGTTTAATGTTATTCTTATTTAAAATATAAAAAACACGAATCGTTGATATTTGTTAGTTTGCTGCAAACTATAATCTTTAAAATATGAACTACCCGGTCTGACCTGCGGTACCGACCTCGCTTTCCTGCATTTCAAATTGCATTTTATGCAAATTGTAATAATGCCCCTGAAGATTCATTAACTCATGATGCGTACCCATTTCTTTGATGACGCCTTTATCTAACACCATGATTTTATTCGCTTTGCGAATCGTAGATAAACGATGCGCAATCACAATGGACGTTCTTCCGTGTATCAATTTATCTATCGCATGTTGAATCAGTAATTCACTCTGGCTATCAATAGAAGAAGTGGCTTCATCCAAAATCAATATCGGTGGATTTTTTAAGACCGCCCGCGCAATCGTAAGCCTTTGCTTTTCGCCCCCGCTTAATTTATTCCCTCTTTCGCCAACGGAAGTATTATAGCCATTTTCTTTGGTGAGAATAAAATTGTGGGCGTTAGCAATCTTTGCGGCATTCATGATTTGTTCTTCAGAAACATGGTCCATGCCGAGCGCAATATTATTGGCGATGGTATCATTAAACAAAAT
>JBQCFO010000149.1:0-5161 GCA_051959055.1 Ginsengibacter sp.
ATTGTGGCGGGAGCTGGAGAGAAAGTTGCGAAACATGGCAATTATGGTGCAACATCCATCAGTGGTTCGAGCAATGTAATGGAAACATTGGGTTATCATTTTTCAAATGACAATAAAAAATTGTTACGCGAAATTGAAGAAGTAAACATTTGTTTTATGCACGCACCTTTGTTTCATCCGGCATTGAAAGCGGTGGGAGCAATCAGAAAGAATCTCGGTGTGCGTACTTTTTTTAACATGCTGGGTCCGATGGTAAATCCGGCATTGCCAAAAGTACAAATGGTAGGCGTTTATAACCTGGAAATGGCAAGAATTTATTCCTATTTATTGCAGCAATCCGATGCACGTTTTATGATTATTCATAGTTTGGATGGCTATGACGAAATATCTTTAACTGGTGATACAAAAGTAATAACGAATGACGGAGAGAAAATATTATCCGCAGAATATTTGGGAAAAAGAACGGTTAATCCCTCAGATATTTATGGTGGAAACTCTACAGATGAAGCGGCGAAAATATTTTTAAAAATTTTAAAAGGCGAAGGAACGTGGGCACAGAATGCAGTGGTGATGGCAAATGCTGCAATGGCGCTCTTTGCAACTGGGAAATTTGCAGATTACGATACATGCTATGCAATGAGTGTCGCAAGCCTTGAAAGTGGCAAAGCATACAAAAATTTTCAACAATTAATTAGCTTGCAATCATGAATATTCTCAATAGGATCATTATACAAAAAAGGAGAGAGGTTGAAGAAAGAAAGCGAACAAACCTTATTTCTGAATTAGAAAAAATGCTTTTCTTTAAAAGGGAAACATATTCATTTATAGATTCATTATCAGACAAAAGCAAAACCGGAATCATCGCGGAGTTTAAAAGAAAATCACCGTCAAAAGGAATTATTAATCACGCATCACCGGTTGATGAGGTTGTAAAAAAATATGTGAACAATGGCGCAAGCGCGGTTTCTGTCCTTACAGATGAAGAGTTTTTTGGTGGTTCTTTGAATGATTTACAAGTATCAAGGAGCAATGATATTCCGATTTTGCGAAAAGATTTTATCATTGATGAATACCAGCTTATTGAATCAAAAGCTTATGGCGCTGATATCATTTTATTAATTGCAGCGTGTCTTTCAAAAGAAGAAGTAAAAAAGCTTTCAAACATTGCAAAGAATATTGGATTGAATGTATTGCTCGAAATTCATACTGAAGATGAATTGGAACATATTTGTGATGAGGTAGATGTGGTTGGGATCAACAACCGCGATCTTAAAAGTTTTGCGGTGGATTTGAATCATTCAATAGAATTGTGTAAAAAAATTCCTTCCGATAAAATTAAAATTTCTGAAAGCGGAATTGATGACGTGAAAACAATTCATTTTTTAAAACAAAATGGATTCAGTGGATTTTTAATTGGAGAAAAATTTATGAAAGAAAAAAATCCTGGTGAGGCATTTGCAGATTTTGTAAATCTATTAAAGAATGTTGAACACTAATCTCAGGCACGGATTTTACTAATTGATGAAATGGATGAAAAAAATTCGTGTTTATAAAAAGATAACGATGAAAATAAAAATGTGTGGGAATAGGGATCTCAGCCAATTAAAAGAATTGGAGAATGTTGGGATTGATTATGCCGGTTTGATTTTTTATCAACAATCGCCGAGATATGTTTTAAAAAAGATATCTGGTAAAGATGTGAGAGATTTGAATTTATCCATTCCAAAAGTTGGGGTTTTTGTAAATGCAAGTGAGGAAGAAATTATGCAGCAAGTTGAAGATTTTGGTCTGGATATGGTGCAGCTTCATGGCGATGAAACCGCTCCTTTTTGCACCCGGATCAGCGATCAGATAAAAGTCATCAAAGCTTTTCGTATCAGTGATTTCGATTCAAATGTTGATTGGCTGGTTAAGGAATATGATGAAGCATGCGATTACTATTTATTTGATAAAGCAAATGCGGGATTGTATGGGGGAACAGGTGAAAAATTTAACTGGAATTTGCTTGAAAATTCGGTAATCGGAAAACCATTTTTTTTGAGTGGGGGCATCAGCATTGATGATGCAGCAGCCCTGAAATCATTTCATCATGCTTTTTTTTATGGCATTGATGTAAACAGCAAATTTGAAAAAGAACCCGGAGTGAAGGATATGAAATTGATAAAAGAATTTGTAAGTGATTTGAAAAAATAAATACTACGTTTTATTCTGTAAAAAATGAAAATGTTTAATCAACCTGATGAAAATGGCTACTATGGCCAATTTGGCGGTGCTTATATACCCGAGATGCTTCACAACAATGTTGAGAATCTTAAAAAAAATTATTTAAGAATTATAAAGGAAGAAAATTTCCAAAGGGAATTTAATGAGCTTTTAAAAGATTATGTAGGAAGGCCAACTCCTTTATATCCTGCAGAAAGACTCAGCGAAAAATATGGTGCCCAAATTTATTTAAAACGAGAAGATCTTTGCCATACGGGTGCACACAAAATCAACAATACTATTGGACAAATTTTATTGGCTGAAAAGCTTGGCAAAAAAAGAATTATTGCCGAAACCGGTGCAGGTCAGCACGGAGTAGCAACTGCAACTGTATGTGCTTTAAAAAACCTGGAATGTATTGTTTATATGGGCGAAAAAGATATTGAACGGCAAGCGCCAAATGTGGCAAGAATGAAAATGCTTGGAGCCAAAGTTGTTCCTGCTACGAGCGGAAGCAAAACGCTGAAAGACGCCACGAATGAAGCTATCCGGGATTGGATCAATAATCCCAATGATACCTATTATCTGATAGGAAGTGTTGTAGGCCCTCATCCTTATCCTGATATGGTGGCGCGTTTTCAAAGCGTAATAAGCAAAGAAATGCGGATGCAATTACATGAAAAAACGGGCAGTGAATTGCCCGGTTATGTTTTGGCCTGTGTAGGTGGGGGCAGCAATGCAGCCGGCGCTTTTTATCATTATTTAAATGAGAATTCTGTAAAATTAATTGCTGTTGAAGCAGCTGGCTTTGGTTTGGAAAGTGGCATGAGCGCAGCTACTACTCAATTAGGTTCTGTAGGTATTCTGCATGGAAGCAAAAGCTATGTAATGCAAACGCAGGATGGCCAGGTAGTAGAGCCACACAGTATTTCAGCCGGTTTGGATTATCCGGGAATCGGTCCGATGCATGCAAATTTATTTGCTGCAAAAAGAGCAGAATTTATGAACGCGACTGATGATGAAGCGTTGAATGCTGCATTTGAACTGGCAAAATTAGAAGGGATAATTCCTGCATTGGAATCTGCTCATGCATTGGCTGTTTTAAACAAAATAAAATTTAAAAGGGATGATGTAATTGTAGTAAACCTTAGTGGGAGAGGGGATAAGGATATGGATACTTATATGAAGAAATTGATGGTATAATTCACTAGTGTGCTGAATTATTAAAATTGTTGAAATTTCAATGAAAATAGAAATTATGCATATTTCTTTGTTTGATGTAAAGTTTTTAAATAAAACTTAATGAAATGAATGTTGAAATAATTGGATTCAGTGAGGATTATTCAAAATATTTTGCTGCTTTGAATATTGCATGGCTGCAAAAATATTTTGAAGTTGAACCAATAGATTATGAAATGCTTTCTGAACCCAAAAAATATATCATTGATAAAAATGGTTTTATTTTTTTTGCAAAAGCAGATGATAAAATTGCCGGAACTTTTGCTCTGATCAAAGTTGGTAATGGAATTTATGAATTATCGAAAATGGCTGTGGCAGAAGGTTTTCAGGGAAAGAAGATTGGAAATAAAATGCTTGAATTTTGTTTGTCTGAAATGAAAAGATAAAATAATTTTATACTCGAATACGAAGCTGCAACCGGCAATTCATTTGTATAAAAAATTTGGTTTTAAACAAATGCCATTTGAAAAAGCTGATTATAAAAGAGCGAATATTAAAATGGAAATAAACTTAATAGACACCTGATGAATTCAATTGAAAAATTATTTGCAGAAAAAGAAAAAAATCTCCTTAGTATATATTTTACTGCCGGTTTTCCTGAGTTAAATGATACTGAAATTATCATAAAATCATTGCAACTATACGGCGCTGACATGATTGAGATCGGAGTTCCTTACAGTGATCCGTTGGCTGATGGACCTGTTATACAAAACAGCAGTATGAAGGCTTTACAAAATAGAATGACGATAAAGACCCTTTTTGAACAATTAAATTATTTTCAAAAAAATTCTTCTGTTTCGCAAAAAAATGTTCCACTGATTTTGATGGGTTACTTGAATCCGGTACTTCAATATGGCTTTGAAAAATTTTGCTCGGATGCAAAGAATTGTGGTATCAGCGGAATTATTCTTCCCGATTTGCCCATAAATGAATATGAAAAAGAGTATAAAGCAATTTTGAGGGAGAACGGCCTTGATTTTATTTTTTTAATCACTCCCGAAACTTCAGAGGAAAGAATCCGTAAAATCGACGAACTGAGTACTGGATTTATTTATGCGGTTTCATCTTCCTCCATTACCGGCAAAGATGCAGATATGAATGCGCAGGAAAGTTATTTTAAAAGAATAAAAAACATGAATTTAAAAAATAAAATAATGATTGGTTTTGGAATAAAAGATCACAATACCTTTGCAAAAGCGTGTGAATATGCTTCCGGTGCTATCATTGGAACTGCATATATTAAAGCAATTGAACCTGCAGAAAATATCGAAATTGCTACAAAAAGATTTCTTAACTCAATTTTAGAGGGATAATAATGATTTAGAGGGGTCATTATTTTTAAAAAAATTAAATTTGCGATAATATAATTGACCATGAAAAAATTTCTATTTCTATTAATAACGCTTCCTTTTTTAGGATTTTCACAAACAACCTCTAAAGATTTTGAAATTAGTGGTAATGTTACCGGCTATGCCGATGGCACTTCTGTTTCTTTTTTGAATCAGCAGTCCGGTGTGCCCGAGAAACAAGCTACTATTGAAAAGGGAAAATTTATTATCAAAGGAAACCTTGCAGAGCCTTCATTTATCATTCTGGTTTTTGGCGATCAGCCGCCTGCCATTCCATTATTTATTGACAACAGCAAAATAAAGATAGAAGGTGATAAAAATAATTTAGACAATCTTTCTATAACCGGTTCTAAAAGCCAAGATGAGTTTGC
>JBQCFO010000150.1:0-2142 GCA_051959055.1 Ginsengibacter sp.
GCTTTTTGTAACAGGCATGACAAATATCAGGGACGTGATTCCTTTTCCACGGTTTCCAAAGAATGCCGAGTTTTAGATTTAAAAAAATCGTAATTGCGAATATTTGTTGGTTTACTGGAAGAATTAAAAGGTGATTTTGAAAGCGAAAAGAAGGGCTTAATTTTCAAATTTCTATGCTGCATTTTTATTCCTTTGAATAAGTACGTCATGATTCATTTTTAAATCTCAATCAATATTTCCGCAGAAATAACACTTTTCAAGCTCGATAGCTGTTGCGGCGCTCGTATTTAATTATGATAGAATCCTAACAAAAGTGTGGCAATTGGGTAATTCATTCTCAAATCGGTAAAAAAAATCAACAAATTCACGCTAAAAGTTAATTTTTTTAACAGTAACTAGTTAAAGGATTCATGGAATATATTTTGATACCTTTTATATTATCAAATTAAAATCTTTAAAATTATTTTATGAAAAAAATCAGTTTAGCGTCGATAATAGCCGGCGCTCTTATTTTCTCTGCCTGCAATGGCACTTCGAATAAAACTACCAGTTCGGACAGCACGGCAACCACAAACACAACCGATACAAGTATGAGCCACATGAGTACTACAGATACCATGAACCATACAGATACCATGAATCATAGTAACGCCGTAGCCACCGTAGGTAGTGATGAACAAGATTTTGCAAAAGATGCAGCAACAGGAGGAATGATGGAAGTGCAATTGGGAAATATTGCTCAAAAAAATTCATCTACAAAAGCTATTCAGGATTTTGGAAAAATGATGGTGGATGATCATACAAAAATCAATGATAATATGAAAGACCTTGCTTCCAAAAAGAATGTGGCTCTGCCAACAACAGTTACCGATAAGCAGCAAAAAGATATTGATAAATTAAGCAAAGAAACCGGAGCTGAATTTGACAAAGATTATGTTTCTATGATGATTGACGACCACAAAGATGATATTGCCGCTTTCAAAAAGGCCGGTAATAAGATGAAAGACCCTGATTTCAAAAATTTTGTCATTAAAACACTTCCCACCCTTCAAAAACATTTGGATGCTATACAATCCATAAAGAAGAAAATGTAAATACCAGGGATAAAAGGGAGCGCGTAATTGTGCTCCTTTTTTATTTTATAAGCTTAAGAAAGTTTATATTCTTTCGTTAGTAAATCTGTAGGGATCCGAAGCATTTTATTGAATAACCGAATCATATTGAGTGACAGCGGCTGTTTATAATTCAGGACTTTACTGATGGTTCCTTTATCCTCATATTCCTTCGCAAGGTCAGCAGGTTTGTAACCAAATTCTTCCATTCTGATTTTAATGATTTCTACCGGATACATTATCAATGCGCCTCCAGCCAATTTTCTCCTACTCCAATCTCCGCTTCTACTGGCACATCATTCGGCAACTTCATAGCATTTTTCATAAGTTCAATGATAATTGGCTTTATCGTTTCAATTTCTGATTTATGTGCATCAAAAACAAGTTCGTCATGCACCTGCATAATCATTTTGGATTTAAAATTTTGCTTCTGAAATTCACGATGAATATCAATCATTGCCAGTTTGATCATATCAGCTGCTGTTCCCTGGATAGGAGAATTAATCGCGTTTCTTTCTGCATAACCGCGCACTGTAAAATTGGAAGAATTAATATCTTTTAACCAGCGCTTTCTACCCATTAACGTTTGTACATAACCGTTAGTCTTGCAAAATTGTTTCATATCTTCCATGTATTTTTCGATCCGCGAAAACTGTTTCTTATAATTTTCAATGATTTCTTTTGCTTCTGTGCGGCTGATGCCAAGGTTTTCTGCAAGACCAAAGGCTCCTTGTCCATAGATAATTCCAAAGTTTACACTTTTTGCTTTATATCGCATTTCTTTTGTAACCTCGTTTTCTTCTACACCAAAGACTTTTGCAGCGGTTGCAGTATGAATGTCTTTTGCCAGACGAAAAGCTTCAGACATAGCAGGATCGCCACTGATAGCGGCTACAATTCTTAATTCTATTTGTGAATAATCGGCAGAAACTATTAAATGATCTGCATCTCTCGGAATAAATGCTTTCCTGATTTCCCGGCCTCTTTCTGTTCTTACCGGGATATTCTGAAGATTTGGATTGATGCTGCT
>JBQCFO010000151.1:0-10027 GCA_051959055.1 Ginsengibacter sp.
AACTTTTAAAGACCTATAAGGTTTTGAAAACCTTATAGGTCTGGAGTAACCTCAACTTTGAACCTTCAACTACTCCACATTCCATCCTCCAACAACCACTCTCCCTTTTTCTCCGCCAAGATCAGCCGTATGAACAGAAACAGAAACAGTTCTTTCTTCTCCGGGCAAAAGCGTAAAATAATTTTCTTTCCAAAAAACAGGAACAATGGATTCGTTGCTTTGTCCTTTTTTCAAATCCATATAAACCATAAACGCAACATGCTGGGATGGGTTTTTCAATTTCACATTGATGATCGTGTTCTCTCCTTTTTGCGAAACCGTTTCACTCTTTTGCAATTTTACTTTCGGCAATTTTTCCAACAAAGTAAGATCGGCATACTGTGATTGTGGCGTGATGTACCAGGTACTTTGCTTTTCAGCAAGACTGTCTTTTTGTGTGGACAAAACATACAAATTATTGCTCACCAATTGATGCTGTTTGTCGTACAAACGCAGATCCAGAAAATACGTTTTGCTCACATTCAGATTATCCGGCAGAGAAAAGATTTGTTTCGTTTCCAAAGAACCAATATCTGCAAGCGGCAATGATTTTTTTAATATCGATTTGGAATTCGCATCAAGCACATTGATCTCCGATAAAAGTTCACCGGATTTTTCTCCTGTGTTATTCATCACTGCTACCCGATGCTGCCCATAATTATAAAAAATATGCAGCGGTTCATTGGCCACTCTTGCTCCGTACAAAGCGCCTGTTGGCATTAAATAATAATCATAAAACTGCCACCAAAGTTTTGGCCACGAAGCGTTGTACATCCATTGAATAATTCCTGTCGCCTCAGGCCGATTTGCTTCAAAAGCTTCAAACATGGCGCGCATTCCTTCATAGTTCATGTATTGTGCCTTGCGCAAATAATCATTCAAATCATTTGGCTGGCCGAGCCTTTCTTTCATGGCGTTATTGTAGGCATCCAGGTTATGAAATTTCCCTCTTGCTGCATGATACAACCATGAACTTCCGATCGGCCACAGAGAATCTTTTGGAATCATTTTTTCGAGACTTTCCAACACAGGGATCTGGGGGCCAGGCCCGGTTTCAGTATTGAAACCAAAAGCCCCGCCATAAGTCGTGTCGATATACCAATAAGCCGGCGGCACATAATCATAAGGGCCGCGCATCTTCATTCCTGTTTTTCCGGTAATTTCGCTTGTCCATTCTTTTGCAGACTGCGCGTAAGGACGTGTTGGATCCTGATTTTTTAAAACGTCCAGATATTTCGTTTCAAGTTCGGGCCTTGGCCATTTATCGCTTCCATAAAGCCACAGGAAAATACTCGGATGATTTCTCAGCCAAACAATCTGATCATTCCACGATTTTGCAGCGATGTCAATCTGTTCAGGAGTGATGATGCAGCCATATTTGTCTTCATAATTTCCTCCAAAAATTCCTTTCCATTCCCATTGACAACTGAAGCCAACCATCAACAAAATTCCTTTTTCATCACACAGATTATACAAGTGTTCATCCGAGCCCCAAAATCCTTCCATGCGAATAGCATTCAGGTTCATGTGAACAGCATAATCAATCCCGGCGCGTTCATATTCCGGCGTTGCATTTAACAACATCGGATCGGTCCATCCGCCGCCTTTTATTAATATTTCTTTGCCATTCAAACGATAAGCGCGAAATCCTCTGTCGGTCATGTAACCGGAAACAGAGCGCACACCAAACTTTATTTTTTTGCTGTCAGAAAGTTGATTGTTGATATCAAAATTCATTTGCAAAGTGTACAAATACGGTTCCCCCAACTCGTGTGTCCACCACAGTTTCGGATGCATCATGGTCAGTTGATGATATTGTTCCGGAGAAAGGATTACCTCTTTAATTTCATGTGGCTCGAGCGAAACATTTGTTGAAAGATGAATATCATTTCCGATGGTCGTTTTTAAAATACCGGTAACTTTTTTATCAGAGAAATTTTGGAGTTCAACCCTTACTTTAATATTTGCATAACTCAGAGTGGCGGTATCCACATCGGTGATTACGAATGGATTTTCGATGGCTACAGGGCCGCTTTCTATGAAATGAACATCCCGCCAGATACCCATATTATTATCAGCAGGTTCCGGATTCCAGTCCACAAAACCAATGTTCAAATCAGCAGGGCCCGCTTTCGTAACCTTTACTGCCAGTACATTTTCGCCCTTTTGCATAAAAGGAGTTACATCAAAAATAAACTGGCGAAAACTTCCCTTTACGCTATCGCCGGAAGCCACTTTTTTTCCGTTGAGCCAGATATCCGCGTAATAACTGATTCCGTTAAAACGCAGCCGATATACTTGACCGGGATTTATTTTTTCAATATTAAAAGTCCGGCGATACCACCACGGCGCAGCAAATAAACTATCCGGAATTTTTTCAAGGTTTCTATTAAAAAAAATGTCTTTAAAAACGCCTGCATCAACCAGGGAGCCTAAAGTACTGTTCGGAACCCTGGCGGCATACCAGTTAACGGAACGAAATTTTAAAGTAGAAATTGCTGAATCATTCCCTTTCACTTTGTCTGATGATTGTATTTGCCAATGGTTGCTAAATTCAGTGTTTTTAACACTCCAATTCGTTTGAGAAAAGGAAACTTGTGAGATCATGATCAAAGACATAATAAATACTGTACCGGTACATTTTCGCATGAGAAGAAATTGTAGTTTTTAGAAAAGTTTACTTTTAAAAATCACGTTATCAGAATGAAAAGTTTGAGAAAAAAACATCTCAATAATCGCATAAATGTAGAAATAAAAATTCTTTTTTGTTGTATCAAAAATCATGCACACAGTAAAGGAAGAAATAAATGGAATTTCTATTTTTCCGAAATAGTAATGCTTCCCTCATTCGGAACCGCCTGATACAAAATATAACTTCCGTTGGCATCTTTTTGAGAAACAATATTTTGTTGCTTACCATTTTGTTTTACCAAAACAGTGTTCCATCCCGGAGAAACATACGTTTTTAAAGTCAATGGCAAATCATATGTTTCATGGTCGAGAGAATGGGTAAGGCCGACGGTGATCTTATTTTTTTCAACGCTTGTTTTCACTTTGGCGCTCATTCTTTCTCTTACATATCGCGCCACATCGCCAAAAGGGGCTACCCAAATATTGTTTTCTTTTGATTTGATGTATTCAAAATATTGTTGCAGTTTTTCATGCGGTGTCGGCTCCCAGCCTATGTCATCTATTCCGTGGAAAACCAATACCAGCCAGATGTTGTCATGCACCAGCGAAGTATCAATCCACGATTTCATCAAATCCATCGGTGTTTCTGACAAAGGGCCTCTTTGCCATTGCACATATTCTTTGTTTGAATTTCCGGGCTGCTCTTTATAGCCGCGGTTGATCTCCTGCATCCACGGTTCCGGCATGGAATTTCGCAATGCCTGATAAATCGGGAAACCGAATTTCATCACTCTTTTGTCTTCAATTCCGAAAGGAACTTCAGCTGAGAAAGTATATTTCGGGCCAAGATGTTTTAAAATATCATCCTTACTTTTTCTGAGTTCATAACTCATGTTGGCACTGTCCAAAATCGCCAGGTGTGCATGAGTAACCGTATGGCTTGCAAATTCATAACCTTTGGCTGCGTCTTTTTTTACTTGCTCCCAGGTCAAACCTTCTTCCTGGCCCATTTCCATGCTGGTATCTTTCCCGGGTGACAGTTCTTTATTCCGCGCTTTCATATAAAGTGTGTCCATCACTTTCCAGGCCTCTTCGGATTTTCCGCTTTCATAAAGTGCATCCGCTTTATTGTAATATGGCAATGTGCCGGCATAGCCGAGATACAAGCAAGCTGAAGCGCGTTCAAAAAAATTATTTTCGTTGGTAGGAATCGTTGCTGTTTCATCAATGATTTGTTTAACCGGCCTTCCTATGAATTTTGGCGGATGAACAGAGCCTTTGATTGGCCCTGTAATGATAAAAAATGTTGCCGGCAATTGTAACCGTTCCATGATTGGCAAAGCCACTTTGAACTGGTTTCTTGAACCATCATCATAAGTGATAGATACCGCGGTTTTCTTACCATCCTGCCATTTGGTAATCTCCGTTTTTCCCACCTGGGCAAAGGTTTCAGAAGAGAGGAAAGCAGTGAGAATAAAGAAAATAAACAACGAATAACAATAGTAATTTTTTGAAAGATGTACTTCATTCATGGTATTGTATTTATGGAGACAAGGTAGGGAATTTGAAGGGTTTTCTTGGAAAATTGAGGAAATTTCTTCAGAAAGGTCTTACTCTGGAAAGAAGTTACTAGCATCCACGTTTTGTTTAAGTCAATTACCAAAATTATTTTTTTCGATGCCCGGATCCAATAATTCAAAAACAGTAAATTTACTCCATGCAAATCGAACATCTAATCAAAAAAGCCTATTCAGCTTTTAATTCCCGTGACATTGACACAGCACTTTCCACATTTCATAGGGATGTGGAATGGCCAAAAGCCTTTGAGGGTGGGTATGTGAGCGGACATGATGAGATACGAAAATATTGGACAAGGCAATGGGCAGAAATAAATCCGCATGTGGAACCAACCGGAATTAATGAAAGGCAGAACGGAAAATTAGAAGTAACGGTTCATCAAATTGTAAAGGACTTACAAGGCAATCTGATGTTTGATGGAACCGTAAAACACATTTATACTATTCAGGACGGCTTGTTACGAAGAATGGATATTGAAGCTGAATAGGTAATAAGATATCAATGCTGTACAGTTCTTTTTCAGCAAAAGAAGAAATAAAGTCATTTTATCTTTCGTCTTATATACCGCGGCGGTTCGTTGTTCTTTTTTGTCTGTCAAACAATTTTTTTATTCATTATTCGAAACGAAAATTTCTACTTCAGCATTACTCCAATCTTTACTTCGTTCGTCATAAATTTCAAAGTCATATTTATATGCTCTATCTGTATCAGAACTCCAAACGCCTTTCCACGAATTGGCAACACAATCAGGCATTTTTCCTTTTGCAATAACTTTAGTATAACTGCCGGCAGGTATTATTAAGCTGTCCATCCCTTTAAGGGCATCAGTATCAATTTTCACTTTGCAACCGATAAAGTATGAAAACTGTTTGGTGTAATCGCTTTCATAGTCAAAATAGACTGCGTAAATCTCATTGCCTGCTTTGTCCGGAATTCTTCCTGCAAAATTCTCTGTCTCAAATTTTTGCCAGAGATTTCCACAGTCAACACTTGATCGTCCGCCTTCATTAGTCGTCTTGTGGCCAAGTTTAAGTCCAATCAATTTGAACTCAGATTTTTTTGTTTTGTTCATAAAAATATATTCCATTTTACAGTTTACCAACCGGCTTTTGTGCATGAACAGCTTACGTTTACTATTCGCCGTAAAGTGATTTTATAAGTTTAATTTTTCAATCTTTCTTTTTCTCTCATCTCTGTAGTTTTTTAAAAATTTCGTTCATCGCTTCGGAGTCTATTGCTTCCATATCAACAAGCCGCAGCGATTTTACCATTTTGAGAGTAGTGGTTTTATATTTCTGAAAATGAGCCGTTTTTAAATGCGATTCGTACGCTTCCCTGCTGGCGTATATTTCTAATATTCTCACCTGGGATGGATTTCCCTTCTGAAACATCGGAAAAATGCAAACAACACCCCGTTCTAATTTCACAGATTCCCCGGATTCCTCTTTCAGAATTGCTTTGTATTGCTCAAGGTAATTTGAATCAATTTCTATTTCGGAGATGCGGATCATCATATTATTTTTTTGAGCGGTAATGTCTGAGTTAGATGAAAGACTCAACATTAAAATCATGAAATACTTCATATTATTTAGTTGTTACTTATTATTTTATTTGCAAATTGTGGCACGAAAAAATGCAATGCTGTGTCACGTTTATGTGTTATAACAAACTAAGTTTTCCTGGTGAAGGAAATTAATAGTGCTTCTTCAAAATTAGTGGAAACCAAAGAAACATAAGATAAGAATTGAAACCAACATCTCCTGGTTTATTTGATGACAAGTAATGTTCTTCATAAGGAAACCCATTATTCTTTTGTAATGATGATGTATTGAAAAAAAGATGTGCAGACCTGCAGTCCATCTGAACGATTATATTTCAAGATTGGCATGACCACCGGAGTGACGCACACCTGCTTAGAAGAAATAAAAATCTACAAAGGGAAATTCTCCCAAAAAATAAATGTCTGAAAAGATTAAAGAATATTTGAAGGAAAAATAAATGGCTCTTCTATTTCAATACAAAAAGAGAAGGAACCAGAGAATTTAAAGTGACAAAAACAAGATAAAATTTCCTATAAAAGAAAGCCCGGTATTCAGCAGATGAACCGAATACCGGGCTTTGCCTGTTTATTTCCTTTTATTCTATTTATTAGTTATAGGTTTCACCACCAGGCTAAAACGAAGCGTGTTAGAAAGAGGGTTTAAACCCACTGATTTTGAAGAAGGAATTAAGTAAGAAAAATTAATACCAAACATATTATAATCTATTCCCACTCCTGTGGTAAAATAATTTCTTTTACCCATGTTGCGGCTGTCGGTATAATAGCCGGCCCGCGCTGAAAATTGATTATTATATATATATTCACAACCAGCTGAATAAGCAACTGCTTTATTGCCAAGCGAATTTACCCAACTATTCAACAATCCCTTTTCATTATACTTTCTGTATTCTTCTTCAGAGCCATTGCCGGGAGGTGCTGCTACCAGTAACTTATTAATTTCGCCGTTAACGGATATCTTATGTACTTCATTAGTAATCCATGTATAGCCCGCCCCTATTCCAAAATTTGCCGGAAGAAAGCTTTTCTGGCCCGCGTCTGATGTATAAGAAATCTTTGAGCCCAAATTACTGAAAACTGCTCCCGCACTCCAGCCACCTGTTGTTTCTTTAACGGTTGTGTAATACAATCCCAGATCCGCAGCAAACGCATTACCTGTTTTATAGGTTACACCATTTACAGTGGAGTTGCCAACAAGATTGGAATTTATATATCTAACCTCGAGGCCTAAAGATAAGCGCTCTGACAGTTTGCGTGAGTAGCCAGCATCCACACTTATTTCACGCGGTTTTTGTGTATAAAGATCGTTTCCGTTATGATCGGTGAGCTGTAGATTTCCAAGGCTAAAATATTTAAATGAGCCAGAAATCGCCTGGTTTTCATCCAGTTTATAATATCCGGCCAAAGAAGCAAGATATACATCATTCAACCCAAGGTTTTTCAGCCAGGGAGTATAAGTCATACCTAATCCGCTTTTGGCCGTTGCGAAAGGATACCGGGCTACGTTATAAAACTGAGCGTTTGCATCCGGGGATATGGCAATTCCCGTTTCACCCATTCCCCCTGTGCGTGCATCAGGGGAAATACGTAAAAAGGGAACCGCAGTGGTTACTATGTCTATTTTCTGCGTCTGCTGGGCAATACCTGCAGAAGATATTCCCAATAAGGCAGCAGTTGTAAACAGGATTTTCTTTATATTTTTCATTAAAAATGAATTATGGTTTAATTATTTTATTTTGATTTTTTGTGCTTCTTTGAAATTATCAGAAACGGCACTCAGAATATACACTCCGGAAGCAAGATTTGCTACATTCATAGTGAAGCTGTTAACGCCGGCCTGTAATTGTTTTTGAATGGTTGCTACAGGCTGTCCGGTATTTGTATAGAGCGTAATGGCGGACTTTTGTGGTCCTTCGGAATAAACTCTTATTTCTAATACAGACAAACTGCTTGTCCAGGCTTTCAGATGATTATTTCCTGATGGTAAAACAGATAGTATTCCCGGCAGGTAACTAATTGTATAATTAGAAGATGTAGCGCCACCTAATGTAATATCATAGTATCCGATTGGTGATGCATTTACTGCTGTGGTATTTGCCTGTGGCAAACTTGTCAGGTCAGAAGGAGTATCACCTTCTTTTAATCCCTGGTAATTAAAGGTAAATGCCGGATTTGCTGTACCCTGCGTTTTCGTTTTGTTTTCTGCACTAATAACCAAAGGAGCAGGAGTAATTGTGAAAACTGCTGGTGTATATGTTGTTACCGTATAATTTGCTCCGGCTGAAAGTGATCCGATATTGATCCCGTATTCTCCTACATTCTTTCCTGCCTGCCTGTTCAAAGAACCTGTAAAGTGATCACCACTTATCAATGCTGGTTCAAAAGAATAAGCAAAAGCAGGATCTGCCTCTCCATATACTTTTGTCTGACCAACAGCCGTAATGGTTATTGGTTTCGGTGTAATGGTAAAGTTTGCACCAACGAAACTCAATGAATAATTGGATCCCGCAGTTAACGTACCCTGGCCAATTGCATAGTCACCTGCATTCTCACCCTCAACCCTATCCAAAGTTCCTGTTATTTCGTCTGCCTCTTCCAATGATCCCTCGCTGATAATGTACGTTAGCGAAGGATCAGTAGTTCCATATTCTTTAGATTGGTCATTATTTGCAGTTATGGTGATTGCTTTAGGTGTTATGGTAAAATCTGAACCAACGAAGGTTAAGGAATAATTAGAGCCGGCACTTAATGTACCTTGCTCAATCGCATAAGCTCCTGCATTTTCCCCGGATGCTCTTTGCAAAATACCTGTAAAAGCATCTCCCTCTGCTAGTGATCCACCGGAAGTGATTTCATAAGTCAATGACGGATCACTGGTTCCATATATTTTGCTCTGGCCTTCAGTGGTTGTAACAGTCACTCCTTTTGCTGTAATATCTCCCTTTAAAGCCAACTCATCGAACTGGTAGTTGTCCTTGTCTGCACCGGAAAGCGCTAATCCGGTAAAACTGATTGGCTTACCTGCCCCCACGTCTTTTGAATTGTAGCTCGCTGCAATGTACTGAAGCTTCAGGTCGTCATTTTCAACCAGGCCATCTTCAGTAGCAAAAGAATTAAAGGTTACGGTAGCCACATTGGTTCCATCATAAACTTTGGTGATGGGCGCTTCAGTCGGGATAATTATCTTTTTGGTAATGCTTCCGGATACATTTGCGCTATTGGTAGCAATAACGTAGTAATCCTTTTGTGCTCCGGTTAAAACAAAACTGCCCGCAGTTATGGTTTTATTTAGCCCGGCATCTTTTGAATCATATACCGCCGTACCGGTTACGCCTACTTCATCTGATCCTACTACTCCATGTAACTGGTAATTCAAAGAAGTAACTAAAGCCGAAGTATTTCCATCGTAAACTTTATTTGTCTTCTCATCTGCGTTTATGGATACAGTAAGGTCTTTCGGAAGTACGGTGATGGTAGCAGTGATCGTATTTCCGGTATGGCCCGCGTTTGCTGCCTGGTTAGCAGTGATCACACTTGTGCCAGGTTGTATAATGGTGATCGTGTTACCATTTATAGTGGCTACTTCCGTATTGCTGCTCACATAAGAGAAAGTAGCATTACTGTTGCTTTCCGGAGCAGTGATTGAAAACGGAGCGTCGCCGTATTTTTTATCCGCGAAAGAAAAAGCGCTTAATGACGAAGGTTCTAAGATTGTAAATGTTTGTGTAAAGGTGCATGCGTTTGCATCTGTGATCGTGCAGGTATAAACTCCCGCCGCAAGTCCAGTTGCTGTCGCAGCAGTTCCGCCTAATGGTGACCAGGAATAACTGTAAGCCGGTGTTCCGCCACTTACAGAAACTGTTGCCGAGCCATCATTGAAGCCAACAGCGCTCGCATTTACCTGGCTTGTTGTTACAGCGATTGCCGGGGGCTGACTGATTGTTGTGGTTCTAACCGTAGTACAACCGTTTGCATCAGTGATGGTGCAGGTATAAACGCCTGCTGAAAGCCCCGTGGCTGTTGCAGTTGCTCCTCCGGATGATGTCCAGCTATAAGAATAGGGAGCGGTACCTCCGTCAGGAATTACGGTTGCCGTGCCATTTGCGCCTCCGTTACAAGATACGTTGGCAGAGGAGATGGTAGCAGTAAACAATGCCGGTTCGCCGATAGTAACAGTCTTTGTTATATAACATGAGTTCGCATCAGTGATAGTACAGGTAT
>JBQCFO010000152.1:0-4094 GCA_051959055.1 Ginsengibacter sp.
GACACAAAAAAAACCGGTCTTCACTTCTCCCGGCATTTTACAAAAGAAGGTATTTCTCCCTTTGATATGTTTGAATACGATTACCGCACTTCGGTAATCAAAAATACCACAGGCGAAGTGGTTTTTCAAATGGACAAGGTAGAAGTACCTAAGCAATGGAGCCAGATTGCAACTGACATTTTAGCCCAAAAATATTTTCGCAAAGCGGGTGTTCCACAAGCATCAGGAGGAACGGGCAGAGAAACCTCCGTTAAACAAGTGGCGCATCGTATGGCACATTGCTGGCGCGTCTGGGGCGAAAGGAACCATTATTTTGCGACCGAAAAAGATGCACAGGTTTTTTATGATGAATTGATTTATGCAATCTTAAACCAGGCATGTGTTCCAAATTCACCTCAATGGTTTAATACCGGTTTGCATGAAGTTTATGGCATTACAGGAAAGCCACAGGGGCATTATTTTGTAGATGGAACGGATGGTGTCTTAAAAAAATCAACCTCAGCTTATGAGCGTCCACAACCTCATGCATGCTTCATCCTCAGTGTAGAAGATGACCTGGTAAATGATGGTGGCATTATGGATTTGTGGGTTCGTGAAGCACGGATTTTTAAATACGGAAGTGGCGTAGGAACCAACTTTAGTTCTATCCGTGGTGAAGGTGAAAAACTGAGTGGTGGCGGCACTTCCAGCGGATTAATGAGTTTTCTGAAAATTGGAGACAGGGCAGCGGGCGCTATCAAAAGTGGCGGAACAACCAGGCGTGCGGCAAAGATGGTTTGCCTTGATATTGACCATCCTGAAATTGAAACTTTTGTAAACTGGAAAGTAGAAGAAGAAAAGAAAGTAGCTGCATTAATTGCTGCCGGCTATCCAAGTGACTATGAAGGTGAAGCATACAGAACTGTAAGCGGTCAGAACAGTAATAATTCGGTAAGAATTTCGAATCAATTTTTTCATGCATTAGAACAAGATGCAGATTGGAAATTAAAAGCCAGAAGCGATGGACATACCATGAAAACGGTAAAGGCAAAAAAATTATGGAACGACATAAACTATGCCGCATGGCGCTGTGCAGATCCAGGAACACAATACGATACAACTATTAACGAATGGCATACTTGTCCGGAAGGTGGAAGAATCAGGGCGAGCAATCCGTGCAGCGAATACATGTTTTTAGACAACACCGCCTGTAACCTCGCTTCAATAAATCTTCGTAAATTTTTTAATGAAGATGAGAATGTGTTCGATGTTCCGGGGTTTGAATATATCGTTCGCTTGTGGACAACCGTTTTGGAGATTTCCGTTTTGATGGCGCAATTTCCAAGCAAAGAAGTAGCGCAACTCAGTTATGATTACCGCACTTTGGGTTTGGGTTTTGCCAATCTTGGCAGCATGCTGATGGTAAGCGGAATTCCTTATGACAGTGATAAAGCGCGTGGAATTGCCGGCGCTATTACAGCAATTATGACTGGTATTGCTTATAAAACATCAGCAGAATTGGCTGAACAACTCGGCACTTTCAGCAAATACGAAGAGAATAAAAACCACATGCTTCGTGTAATGCGCAATCATCGCGCTGCCGCTTATGATGCCATGGACGCATATGAAGGAATTGAAATAAAACCACAGGGAATTAATGCGAAAGATTGCCCTGATTATTTGTTAAAAGCGGCTACCAAAGCCTGGGATGACGCGGTAATACTCGGGGAAAAATATGGCTACAGAAATGCACAAACTACGGTAATAGCACCAACCGGAACCATTGGTCTAGTAATGGATTGTGACACTACCGGTGTGGAGCCAGACTTCGCTTTGGTAAAATTTAAAAAATTAAGTGGCGGCGGGTATTTTAAAATTATCAATCAAAGTGTGCCGCAGGCCTTGCGCAATCTGAAATATTCTGAAAATGAAATTGAAGAAATTGTAAATTATGCAAAAGGACACGCATCCTTAAAAAATGCTCCACATATTAATTTTGATTCTCTTGCTAAAAAAGGATTTACTACAAATGAAATTCAAAAAATAGAGTCGGCGCTGCCAACCGCTTTTGAAATTGGTTTTGTATTTAATGCATTTAACCTGGGTGAAGATTGTTTACAACGTTTGGGTTTTAAAGCAGAAGATTATAACAATTTTGAATGGAGTTTGCTGGAAGCATTAGGATTTACTGAAAAACAAATAGAAGAAGCCAATATTTACATCTGCGGCACAATGACTGTAGAAGGGGCGCCTTATTTAAAAGAAGAGCATTTGCCGGTATTTGATTGCGCCAACAAATGCGGCAACACCGGCGAAAGATATATTCATTATAGCGGCCACATTCGCATGATGGCTGCAGCGCAACCATTTTTGAGCGGCGCCATTTCCAAAACCATTAATCTTCCCAACGAAGGAACGATTGAAGAAATCGCTGATGCTTATTTAATGAGCTGGAAACTGGGATTAAAAGCTTGTGCACTGTATCGTGATGGCTCTAAATTATCGCAGCCATTGAGCAATAAAAGTGATAAAAAGAAAAAAGACAAAGACGACGAACAACCGACAACCGACGACCAGCATGAAACTGCCCTTATCAATATGGGCCAGCTTACCATTGATGAACTTTTGGAAGAAGTGAATAAAAGGGTGCAAAGCAGCGCGGATACTTCCTTAAAACGTCAACTCGCCATGATCGTAGAGCGCAGAACTTTACCGGCAAAACGCAGAGGATTTACACAAAAAGCTAAGATAAACGGCCAGGCATTGTTCCTCAGAACTGGCGAATACAGCGACGGAACCTTAGGAGAGATTTTCATTGACATGGCCAAAGAAGGCGCTACCATGCGCAGCATGCTCAACTGCTTTGCCATCGCCATTTCCATTGGTTTGCAATATGGTGTTCCTTTAGAAGAATTTGTTGAAAAATTTGTTTTCACCCGTTTTGAGCCATCCGGAATGGTAGAGCATCCAAATATTAAAACTACTACTTCCATTATTGATTTCATGTTCCGTTCGCTGGCTTACGAATACCTGGGCAGAAACGACCTCGTTCATGTATTGGACAAGCCTGAAGTAGAAAACTTAGGCGATACGCCCTGGGATGAAAACACGCCAACGATTGGAGAGCGCGTGCCGGAGCTAAGTGAAATACGGGTAACGGGTTCAACTAACGTTAAAGCACAAACGCAAAAATCTTACAGAGCCGATCATATCAAAAAAGAAACCACTGGCCTGGATGCTGTAAACAGGGCGGCAAAAAATATGCAGGGTGATGCACCGGCCTGCAACACCTGCGGGCATATTACCATTCGCAGTGGCACCTGTTACAAATGCCTGAATTGCGGCAACAGCATGGGTTGTAGCTAAACTTTTTCTCTCTGGGGTATTATAAAAAAGGCCATCTTGAAAAGGATGGTTTTTTTTGTTTATCGGGATTAATGCAAATGTCCTACAGTAGAAGGACAAATAACCAGGATTCTGATTTTTCAAAAAATTGATTCAAATAAAAAACCCTCTTTTCAACAAAAAGGGTTTTCAATTTAGTTGTTATTTCTAATTCTTATTTCCCAATCAGCTTTCCAAAATAATGAACCGTTCTTACGAGTTGAGAAACATAGCTCATTTCATTATCGTACCAGCTTACAGTTTTTACCAATTGATTTTCGCCAACGGTTAATACTTTTGTCTGCGTAGAATCGAATAAAGAACCGAAATGCATTCCAATGATATCGCTGCTTACAATTTCATCTTCATTATAACCATAGCTTTCATCAGCAGCAGCTTTCATGGCGTTGTTCACTTCTTCAACCGTTACTTTTTTATTTAAAATAGTCGTCAGTTCTGTAAGTGAGCCGGTAATTACCGGTACGCGCTGTGCCACACCGTCCAGTTTACCATTCAGTTCAGGTAAAACCAGGCCGATTGCCTTAGCAGCGCCGGTGCTGTTCGGAACAATATTGGCAGCAGCTGCACGCGCCCTGCGCAAATCACCGTTTGGATGAGGCGCGTCTAATGTATTCTGGTCGTTGGTATAAGCGTGAATCGTTGTCATAAAACCGGTAGCAATTCCAAAAGTATCGTTCAAAACTTTTGCCATTGGGGCCAGGCAGTTTGTA
>JBQCFO010000153.1:0-2490 GCA_051959055.1 Ginsengibacter sp.
GCTCATCAGAAGCTGGACTATATTCACTACAATCCTGTAGAAGCGGGGTTTGTTATAAAAGCGGAGGAATGGAAATACAGCAGTGCGATAGATTACTATGGAGGTAAGGGGCTTCTGGAATTGGTGAGATTGGATACTTTAATAGTGTGAGATGTGTTCAAAGGCACAGATACCCATCAGCACGAAAAAGCCGGCTGCATATCTGCGCCAGGGGGAGGAAAAGTTATATTAGATAGGAGAAATATTTTTTTGGACGGCGACCATTAATAATTGGCAACGTTTGCTATTGAAAGATGAATACAAAAATGTTATTGTTAATTCATTAACGTATTTAAGTGATTTAGGGAAAATAGATGTATTCGGTTTCGTCATTATGCCTAATCACATTCATTTGATATGGAGAATTAATCAGATGAATGGTAAAGAAACTTCGCAGGGCTCGTTCCTGCTCATGAGTTTAAAAAAATGTTGAAAACAGATAAAGAAAATAGTCTTGCTTCTTATGCGATAGATGCTCGTAATAAAAATTATGAATTTTGGAAAAGAGATTCATTAGCGGTTCATCTATTTAGCAAGGAGCTCGCTTATCAAAAATTGGATTACACACCCAATAATCCATGTACAGAATATTGGCGTTTAGCTAAAGAGCCGGCAGATTATTTGTTTTCATGTGCAAAATATTATGAAACAGGTGTAAACGATTTTGTATTTTTAAAAGATTCGAGAAATGAATTTTGAACGGGCAGAAGTGAAATGGTTCGTGGGGACACGAACCAGGGAGGAGAGTCACAGGAAAGGTGCGGCTGCTTCACCAACAAAAGGAATTGAGCCAAATTTCTATCTTTGAATCAGAATGAATCTGCGATGGTAAAAGAAGGGTTTTTTTCAACCGGTTGAAAGAAGAAAAAAAATGTTCTTTTATATTTGGAGAACAAAAAAATTCTGCGCAATAGCATTGTTATACCGTTTTATTATATTGGTTTCATTTGTTTTCAAATTTATACCTGTCTTCAGCCAGCAAACCTTAAAAGACAGCCTGGCCCATTTAGTAAAAACCTCTCCCGAGAATAAAGAAAAGATCATTTATTATCTTGATTATGGAAAAAGCTTCCAGGCTTCTAATCCGGATTCAGCAAGCTTCTACTATCAAAAAGCAAAATCACTTGCAACACATTTGAATGATTTAAAAGGAATGGTTAAATACTTTTCTTATGAAATCAATCTGCTGAATCAAAACGCCCAATTTGAAGAAGGCCTGGCATTAGCACAAAAGGATACATTAATTGCAAAGAAAATTAACGAACCACGCATATTGGTAGAAGCGTATAACGATGTTGCCAACGAATATGAATACCTGGCAGATTACCAGCAGGCCTCTGACTATTATATTAAATCTTTGAAACTTGCTACTGATGCAGGAGACCTGGAAATGCAAAGTAAGATCGATGATAATCTCGCTTCTGTTTTTTTATGGCTGAAAGATGATTCTCTTGGATATACTTATTCTACGAAAGCTTTCGTAATCGCTCAACAACGGCACGACACCGTTACAATGGGCAACTGCCTTTTAAACATGGGCGTATCAGAAATTCATCAGAAAAAATATAACGATGCGCTTTTGCATTTCAGACAATCTGAAAAAATCGGTTACCAAATTCCGGACATGAGCCTTGTTGCAGATGCATTATCGGATGAAGGTTTGGGTTATTATACCATTCATGATTTAAAAACAGCGCGGGAAAAATACCAGCAGGAATTGGTTCTTACACAGAAATACCATCTTCCCTATGAAGAACTATATGCCTTATTTCAACTTGCTGTTGTAGAAAAAGACAAAAAGAACTTTTCTCTTGCCGAAAATTATACAAACCGAGCAATTGCAATCGGAGAAGATTTGAACACTCCTGCAGAACTGATGGAAATGTATGATACCATGTCTGTCATCAAACAAAAATTAGGGAAACCTGCAGAAGCTTTGTTGTTCAAAAATAAATATGTTGCCATTAACGACTCCATTACCAATGCACAAATTCAAACAAATATTCATCACCTTAACATACAATTTCACTCTGCCCAAAAAGATAAAAAGATTGCGGAACAAAATGTGAGCATCGAAAAGAATAAAGCAGCGATTGAAAAAAAGAATATGTGGATCTTTATTTTTCTGGGTGGCATCATCGCCCTCATTTTGATATTGATCCTTTCGGTTAGAGGCTATCGCCATAAGCAAAGACTGCATCAGCAGTCTTTGCTCACTTTGCAAAAACAACACGAGCTGAATACCTTGAGAGAAAAAATGCAGGCACGTGAAGAAGAACGGGATCGCATTGGTCGTGAAATGCACGATGACATTGGTTCTGCGCTTACTACCATTCTTTATCTGAGTGATGATCTTAAAACAAAAAGTAAAGGTTCTGATTCCAATATTGCTGAAAAAATTTCTTCAACAGTATCAGGAATTGTTGACAATATGAATGAGATCATCTGGAG
>JBQCFO010000154.1:0-8461 GCA_051959055.1 Ginsengibacter sp.
CCAAAAAATTTCTATTACAAAATTTTATTTGTACCAATCTATTTATTTGTTTTTTCAAACATAAATTGTTACTCACAAACTCCTGTAATTGACAGTCTGAAAAGAGAACTGCACAGCGGCAAACCTCTTAAGATTTCAACACTTTTTGAATTATGCAATCATGGAGAATCCATGCCTGCCGATTCTTTGGCAAAATATGCAGGAATGGCACAAAAAATAAGCATTCAAAACCAGAATTTACATAACAAACTTGAATCTGATTTTTATATTGGGGAAAGTTTTCTTTATAAAGGAATGTCTGATAATGCCCTTAGTATTTGTAATGAAGATTTAAAGGAAATCAAGGACTACAGAAACATGTTTGATGTTTATGAACGGCTGATCTGGAACAAAATTATCGCATTAACAAAGCAGCGCAAAATTGAAGAATCTGTCAATCTTTGTTTTGCCTTATTGAAAGATGCAGATAATAACAATGATATTTTTGCAAGAGTAACCGCGTTGAATAATCTTGGTGTTAACAATAATATTTTGGGAAACCGTGCCGAAGCATTGACCTGGTTTAAAGATGCCTATGCAGCAATTAAAGATACAGGTATGTACAACCAATTTCCTTTGGTATTTACCAATCTTGCGGCTACTTATTATAATACTAAAAATTACGATTCTGCAAATTTTTTTCTTAACAAAGCCCTTGTAATTGTACACCAAAAACAAAACCTCAGGAGTGAAGCGGACTGCTTTTTATTGGCAGGTTTGATGCTTAGTGAGCGAAATAAAATTGATTCAGCAGAACAAATGCTAAAGAAAGCAGTAATGCTTCAAAGTAAAATAGGTAATGTTCAATTTATATTAGTGGGTATGGAAGCGCTTGAAATATTTTATACTCAACAAAAAAACTATACTAAAGCGATTGAATACATAAGGCAGGCGCAAGCTTATTCAAAGAAGTTTCATGAACCCTTTACACTCGCATTTTATAAAGACCTTGCCAACTGTTATAAAATGATGAAAGACTATGATGCTTATGGCGAAGCAATGGACACTTTAATGATGCTTAAGGATTCTATGTATCAGAAAAGTAAAGCGGAAGACCTTGCAAAGTTAGAAGCGCAATATGAGCTGAGTAGTAAAGAAGCCTTCATCGCAAGGCAACAATTACAGCTGTTACATAAGAATATTTTAATAGCAATTATTGTCTTCATTGTTTTTCTGATTTTAGGTATGGTTTTTTTTATCTATCGCTATATCAGGCACAAACAAAAGGTTGCATTGAATGAGGCAGAAGAAAAAGAACGTAAAAGGATTGCTGCAGACTTGCATGATAATATCGGCGCGTACGCCTCAGCTATCAGCGATAATATTGATGATATTGAAAGCAGGAAATTGATTTCAGATAATTCATTCCTTCTTAGTTTGAAAAATAATGCGGCAGAAATAATTTCCTCACTCCGCGATACCATCTGGGCGTTTAATAATGATGTTATTACCTTGACCGGCATCAGTGACAGATTAAAGATTTATATTCAAAAGATCAGCCCGTCCTACCCGGGAATCCAGATAAGCCTGGAAGAGAATATTTCAGGCGAAAAAAAGCTTTCTCCCATACAGGCGCTTCACACATTCCGGATTATCCAGGAGGCCATACACAATGCGGTGTGCCATAGTGACGCCGATAAAATAATTGTTCATTTGTCAGGAAGCGAAACTTTTCTTGATATCTCTGTAGAAGACAACGGCTGCGGCTTTGAGCCCGATAAAAAGAAGAACGCCGGGAATGGACTTTGCAATATGAAAGCCCGGGCTGAAGAATCAGGTTTTTTTTTAGCTATTGCAAAAAACCATCCATCCGGTACAGTGGTCCATCTGACATCCCTCTCATCCTCAGAATAATAAAAAATAAGTATTGACTCCGGTAAATAAATTACACAACTTTGCATACAATTACCATTTATGCAAACCAGAGTTGCTCTTGTAGATGACAATTTAGTGAACAGAAATACCTTTGTTCACAAGATTCAAAATTTTGATGATCTGGTAATTTCCTTTGTTGCCGGATCCGGTGAGATCTGCCTTCAAACTTTAAAAGAATTATCGCCTGAAGGCCTGCCGCAGGTTTTGTTTGTTGACCTCGAGATGCCAAAGATGAACGGTATTCAATTGATACAACTGGTTAGAGTTTTATATCCTTCCATTCTTCTGATTGTTCTTACCATTTTTGGCGACGATGAAAGAATTTTTGAAGCCATTAAAGCCGGCGCCAATGGATATCTGCTAAAGGATGACAACGCGATCTCATTGCGTAATGCTATAACCAATTCGCTTGACCAGGGAGGTGCACCAATGAGTCCGACGATTGCAAGAAAAACTTTGGAAATCCTGAGCAAAGCTTCAGTAAAAACCGATACCAAAGAGAATACCGGTTCTTCACTCACTAATTTATTGTCAGAAAGAGAAAAAGAGATCTTACAATATACCATTAAAGGATTTAGCCCCAAACAAATTGCAGAAGTACTATACATCAGCATTTTCACCGTTCGCAAACATATAGCGAACATCTATGAAAAATTGCACATCAATTCCAACAAACAAATGATGGGACTTGCAATCAGAAATAAATTAAGCTAACTTACCAGGTTGCATCATCTTGCTTCTTCTGGCGGCGAGGAGCGCTTTTTGGAACAGATCAACATAAAAACCAACCTGCGCCTTGTTTCGAAAATCAGCGTCGTGAACCACCTGGCGTCTGGCACCTGCGATTAAAACACAAAATCGCATTAAAAATTTGTTTACTGCAAAAATGATAAGTTTAATTGTTCTGCACTGCAGGTTATTATTATCTTCCGGCGCGTTGATTTTCACCCGTAATTATCGCGTTCGGCGAGCTGTTCCGCATTCTTAATTTAGTAAAATATTTTCGAACGGGTATATCAAAAAATTTCATCACGCTCCAGGCAAAAAATACCATGATTACCGTTCCTCCGATAACTACTGCTGCCAGGGTTGTTTTGCCAGGCTGGTATTGAAGAAAATAATTTCCAAATATCCAGATAATGGAATAGTGAGTCATATAAAGCGGGTAAGAAATATCGCCCGAAAATTTACACAATCCGACTGTTTTCGGATTTAATGTAGAACCTGCCCCTAAACTGACAATCAGCGGAAAATAAAGAGCCACCACGCACGTTTCGAATATCCCGTTGAAAGAAAAATGAGGCAAAAGAAATGCAAGAATCAGCAAGAGCGCTAACCCATAAAAACCAATGTTACTTTTAATAATCAGATTATACCGGTAAATAATCAGTCCGGCGGTAAATGAATACCATTATCATACGCATATCCGATCACAAATCCTGATAGGCAGAAGAAAAAATCTACTGCAAGGAACCCATGCCCGATAAAGTTTTGAGAAGAATCAGAATAGATCCATTCCATAAAATGGAAAACCACTATTGCCAGCGCCGCAATTCCTCTCAGGCCATCGAGAATTTGAAAATGTGCCTTTGATTTTAAAAGTTCAGTTTTTTCAGTCATGTTATTTATAAAAGCGGTAAAAATAGCAGTATATTTTCTTATGCCGATATCTTTTGAAGGTGCACTTTTGATCGGCTTTATTTTGGGGTGTTAGTATACTTATTGAATTATTAGTATGCTTATTGAAATAACAGACTGCAAGGGTTTACAAGACTTTAACCTGCTTTTCAATTCAACTGCTTCAGCAAAGAAAGAAATATGCCGGATTCTTCATTTCCTCGTTTGCGCATTGGCCAATCATATCAGCACATTAACATCATTTTCATAACTTTGATAAAAATATTTCACTATGCAAACTGAAACTTTATCACCTGCTGCAAAAGAAGAAACCATCGCTGATTTTTTGCCGCTGATGGGAACAGATTACGTGGAATTTTATGTAGGAAATGCCAAGCAGGCAGCGCATTATTATAAAACAGCATTTGGTTTTCAATCTTTGGCTTATGCGGGCCCCGAAACCGGTGTAAGAGACAGAGCGAGCTATGTGTTGAGGCAAAACAAGCTCACTTTTGTGCTCACTACTCCAATCAGGGAAAACAATGAAATGGCAGCTCACATTGCCAAACACGGCGATGGCGTGAAGATGCTTGCTTTGAAGGTGAATGATGCGACCAGCGCCTGGGAGGAAACGACCAAACGCGGCGGCAAAAGCTATTTGGAGCCAACAACTTTAAAAGATGATGAGGGCGAAGTGGTGATGAGTGGTATTCATACTTATGGCGATACCGTTCATTTATTTATCGAAAGAAAAAACTATTCAGGTATTTTCATGCCCGGTTATAGAAAATGGGAAAGTGTTTATAATCCGCCATCCACAGGACTTTTGTATGTAGATCATTGTGTAGGAAATGTGGGCTGGAATCAAATGAATCCGTGGGTAAAATTTTATGAAGATGTAATGGGATTTAAGAATATTCTCAGCTTTGATGATAAAGATATTTCTACAGAATATTCTGCATTGATGAGTAAAGTGATGAGTAACGGTAATGGTTATGTAAAATTTCCGATCAATGAACCTGCAGAAGGAAAAAAGAAAAGCCAGGTCGAAGAATATCTCGAATTTTATAATGGTGAAGGTGTACAACATGTGGCCTTGGCAACTCATAATATTATTGAAACGGTAACGGAATTAAAAAACCGCGGCGTAGAGTTTGTAAAGATTCCAACATCTTATTATACAACTGTGTTAGACCGTGTTGGCCACATTGATGAAGATTTGAAACCCTTGAGCGAATTGGGAATTTTGATAGACAGGGATGATGAAGGATACCTTTTGCAAATATTTTCAAAACCGGTGCAAGACAGGCCTACCTTGTTTTTTGAGATTATCCAAAGGAAGGGCGCGAAGAGTTTTGGCAAAGGAAATTTTAAAGCACTGTTTGAAGCGATCGAAAGAGAACAGGCAGAAAGAGGAAATCTGTAGAAGAACAGACAATCTGCATAAAAAATGTGCATAAAAAATACGTTAAGAAATTTTAAACTCCTTTTTCATTCAATAAAAAAATTAATTTTACGTTTTCAAGTACGACAACTGTTACGAAAATGTTCTCCAGATTTTATAGAAATCTTTTTCTTTCTTTCATTATTTCTTTTGCATCGATCACTACGGATGCACAGAATTCCTATTTACCTGTAAGGGATGTTTCTTTTAAAATGCAGACTGCACTTGCCATGCGCCAGGATTCTTTGCAAAAAGAATTTAAAGCCAACGGTTTGGAATGGCCGGTAAAATATGTTTTTATCAGAAGTTTTAAATACGATGGGCAACTGGAAGTGTGGGTAAAAAATGAAGCAAAAGAAAAGTATAAACTGTTTAAAACATACCGCGTTTGTTTGTTAAGCGGCGCAATGGGGCCCAAAAGAATGCAGGGCGATTACCAGGTGCCGGAAGGTTTTTATTATATCAATGAATTTAATCCAAGAAGCAATTACCACCTCGCTTTGGGCTTAAATTATCCAAATGCTTCTGATAAAATACTCAGCGATTCTGTGCGGCCGGGAAACGGAATTTATATACATGGAAGCTGTGTTTCTGTTGGCTGCATTCCAGTTACTGACAATGATATTGAAGAGATTTATCTTATCGCCAGTTCTGCAAAAGCAAGCGGCGAAGACTTTATCCCTGTACATGTTTTTCCTGTGCGCTACGACCGCAAAAAATCATTTGAATTTTTTGAAAGCTATTCGCGCAACAATCCTTCTCTCGAAAAATTTGGCCTGCAATTAAAAGCTGCTTATGATAGGTTTGAAGCCACAAAGGAAGTTCCGATAGTAATGGTGGACAGGAAGGGAGATTATGTGATTGATTGATTTTGTGTTCTTGTTTTTAACATCCATATCTTTTTTTAAAGATTACCCTACTGGATGGATCGAAATGCTTTTTCTTTTGTCATTGGGTGTTAGGCAAGGCTTTTTCTTTGTTATTAGGTGTTAGCCAATGCTTTTTCTTTGTCATTGGGTGTTAGCCAATCCTTTTTCTTTTGTCATTGGGCGTTACCCAATGCTAAAGTATTACGCCCCTTCAGGGCTGATCGTTATTCAAAATTCTTAATTTCTAATTTCAAATTCAGTCGTTCTTATTTCAAACATTGACTCTCCAAGGGTTTGCAAAGGGTTTCATTCAGCAAGGCAACAAATAATTGGAATTTCTATTTTCTATTTTTCTTCAATCCGGCGATGGACTCTTTTATTAAGAAACATCAGTTTTTTTAAAAATTAAGGGGATTTGAATTCATTAAAAAAAACCACCAATCTATTTTTATAGTTCCGGATATTCGTTTTACCTTGCATTGAGCTTTTCAAAAAATCTTTTCCAATTCCTGTGAATTTGTCTCTTTAATAATTTACTCTTGTGGTAATTTTTTGGTTTGTATTCCTTAGATACTTCTCATAAATCCTATCCTCTAAAAATTTATTCTAAGCCTCCTCTCCTCAAGAAATTTTCTTTTATCCTGAAAAACTTTTCGCGGTTACTTACAATGAATTATTCAGGGTATGAAGAAAATTTACTTGTTCCTATTGGGTACCGTTTTTTTCTGCTGTGAAAGTTTTGCCCAAACGTATACCGTTCCCATACAAGGCCCTGGCTTTGATAATGGAAATACTTTTGCGGCCAACGGCTGGACGGTGGTAAATAGCCCTGGCGGGAATGATTGGGTAGTTGGCACCACTACTTTTCATAGCGCGCCAAACAGTGCCTATATTTCAATAGACGGCAATGCTAATAAATATTCTTATGATAATACCAAAGCACACATCTCGCATTTTTACCAAAAGATTACTATTCCTGCAAATGCAATGAATATCTCCTTTTCTTTTCAATTATTGGGCAACAACGAATTGGATGGTAATTTAAATATGCACGATGGATTGCAGGTATTTGCCGACACTTCGCTGACTCCTCCCGTCGCTGATGTAATGCCCGGTGGCAAGGCAGAGCAGGTGTTTTTTCAATTTTCACCAAACGGAAGCTATACCGGCCAAACGGCTACTTTAGATGCTTTGGGAGTTGCCGGTAAATCATTCCTGCTCATTTTTACGTGGCTGAATGATGGAGATGGCCTTGGCAGCGGCCCTCCTGCTTCTGTAGATGATGCCAGCCTATCCTATTGCCTTCAATCATCCAAATTTAATGTAACCGGTGGCGGCGCATATTGCACGGGAAGTTCGGGAGTTGGTGTTGGCTTAGCTGGTTCTACTACAGGAATCAGTTATCAGTTGTACAATAACGGTTCACCGGTTGGCTCACCTGTTATCGGAACCGGCTCTGCGCTTGATTTTGGGCCGCAAACCGCTGTTGGCACTTATACAGTTGCCGGTTCTTCAACATGTATTGTTGGCACTTATACTTTTCCTATGTCCGGTAGTGCTACTGTTACAAAAAATTCATTACCTGTTGCAACAGCCGGCAGTAACGCGCCAATATGTTATGGTTCTACGTTAAATCTTACTTCAGGTGGGGGCACGTCTTATAAATGGACAGGCCCAAATGGATACTCTTCTACCCTTCAAAATCCAACGATCCCCAACTTTTCTTCAACAGATACCGGAACTTATACAGTTACGGTGACGGCTAATGCATGTTCTGCTCCTGCCACTACCAGGGTAAGTGTTACCGGTGGTGTTGCCACCGGGGGTGTATTAAATGGACTTTCTGTTTGTAAAGGAGGAAACGGAAAACTTACACTTTCCGCAAATAGCAATAATCCTCAATACTGGCAATCCACAACAGATACGATCACTGGCACCTGGACTCATATCGACAGTACCGGCAATACACTCACTCTTAGCAACATTACAGCTCAGGCATTTTACAGAGCAGTTGTAAGTGACGGCTGCAATACTTCAAATTCATCTATCGCCACTGTCGGTATTCATGGATTATGGACAGGAAGTATCGGCAGCAATTGGAACGATACCGGCAATTGGTCTGATGGGAAATTGCCATCCACCTCCTGCCCTACTGTAGAAATACCTGTAGTGGCTACAAATAACTATCCGGTTTTGAGCACCGGTCCAATAGCAACGATTATCAATTTGCAGATTGATGCAAATACTTCCCTTGCAGTTCAGGGAGATACCCTTCAAATAGCAGGAAACATCAGTAATAGTGGCATATTTAATGTGAAATCAGGGAGCATAGAATTTAACGGGACGTCTCCTCAAAGCATCAGTGGAAACATCTTCGATACCCATACTATTCAAAACCTGATTGTCAGCAATGCCAGCGGACTTTCTGTATCTGACCCCGGCGATACTTTAAATATCTCCGGCACATTATCTTTTGGAAATGCCAGTGGCAAATTGAGCACAGGAAATAATATTACCCTTCTTTCCACATCTGGCGGTACTGCAAATCTAGGAGTGATGAAAAACGGAAATACCATCAGCGGAGAAGTGACGGTAAACCGGTATATTAATACAGGAA